>CAYRPT010000096.1:0-9724 GCA_964425895.1 uncultured Solibacteraceae bacterium
GGATTGAAGGACTTTACGTTTCCCAGCTCAAGCACCTCCAGCGGGCGGTATCGCAGGCGGTGGAACGGCCGCTCCCGGTGAACATCGACGGCGCGATCGCGTCGCTCCTCTGCGAGATCCGCTTTCCGCGCCAAGCCGCCAACGGCCTGTTCCTGATGTCGCGCGTGGCCGGCCTGGTGGCGCATGCCGTCGAGGAGCAAACACGGAACAAACCGCTGCACTCGGTGGACGCCGAGGGCCTGGTCTATGACGGCCCGCCGGAGCGCCCGATACCGTTGGGTTGATCCGGACTCTGCATGCCGGCTGTATTCCCGGCCGCGGCCAGGGGGCGCCGGAGCGTCTTGCGCGCTTTCTCCCGGCGGCCTGCAACGCTCCGCGGCGTGCCGTATCCTAAGAAAAGACAAGGGCGGCGTTCGCCCGCCCGCCAAACCAGCAGCCAACCTCATGGAAATGGAACAGACCAACGGCTCTGTGATGATCGAAGCCGTAGGCCTCAGCAAGTTCTACGGCGATTTCGCGGCCGTGCGGGATGTTTCGTTTAGCGTGCCGCGCGGCCAGGTGGCCGCGTTCCTCGGGCCAAACGGCGCGGGGAAATCGACCACGATGAAGCTTCTCACCGGATACCTGTCGCCGAGCGAGGGCCTCGCCCGGATCGCCGGTTTCGATGTCGGGGTTGAACGGCGGCAGTGCGCCGCCCGACTGGGCTACCTGCCCGAGAACGGGCCGCTCTACCCGGACATGACCCCGTTGAGTCTGCTCCGTTTCTTTGGAGAAGCACGCGGATTAACAGGCGCCCGCCTCCGTGAGCGAATCAACGCCGTCGTGGACCAATGCGCCCTCGGCGATGTCCTCGAGAAGTCCATCTCCAAGCTTTCGAAAGGATACCGGCAGCGCGTGGGCATGGCGCAGGTGCTCCTGCACGAGCCGGACGTACTGATCATGGATGAGCCGACCTCCGGGCTGGACCCGAACCAGATCCGCCAGGTTCGCGCGTTGATCCGCGATCTCGGCCGGAACAAGACGGTCCTGCTCTCCACCCATATTCTCCAGGAGGTGGAGGCGGTGGCCGACCGCGTCATCCTGATTGCGCGCGGACGGATTGTGTTCGACGGGCTCCCGTCGGAGATGCGGCGCGGATATCCGTCGATGGAAGAGGCTTTCTATTCGCTGACCGGCGACATTCCGCCCCCCGAGCCTGCCGGCCCGACGGCCGGCGAAGCTCCCGCCAAGGAGGAAGAATGCCCAGCCGCGGACGAGTGATCGCCGCCGTTTTCCGGCGCGAGTTCTTCAGCTATTTTCGCAATCCCACCGGATACGTGTTCATTACACTCTTCGTGTTTCTGAGCGCGGTGGCGGCGTTTTGGCAGGAGGATTTCTTTCTCAACAACCTGGCGAATCTGGACCAGTTGAACGAATACTTCCCGTATCTGCTCATTTTTCTCGCGCCCGCCATCACGATGGGGCTCTGGGCGGAAGAACGCAAGCAGGGGACCGAGGAGCTGCTGCTCACGCTCCCGGCGGATGACGCCTCCCTCGTGGTGGGCAAGTATCTGGCCGCGCTCGGCATCTACACCGTCGCCCTGCTGTTTTCCCTCAGCCACGTGGCCGTGTTACTGTTCCTCGGCGGTCCCGATGTCGGGCTGCTCTTATCCACGTACCTGGCTTACTGGCTCATGGGGGCGGCGCTGCTCGCGCTCGGCCTGCTGGCGAGCCAGTCGACCGACAACCTGACGGTGGCCTTTATCGTCGGCGCCCTTCTCTGTGCAGCGCCGGTGTTTCTCCGCCACGCGGGCGTACTTCTGAGCGGACAGGCGCAACGCCTGGCTGAACAGCTCTCCGTAGTGGACCAGTTCCGCGATCCGGCGCGGGGTGTGGTGTCGCTCGGAACCGTCGTCTACTTTCTGGCGATCATTGCGGGCGTCCTCTACGTCGGCATCCGCATCACCGGACGGAGGCGGTGGCCGGCGGGGGAAGGTTCGCCGAACATGGCCCTGCATGTGACCGCTCGGGCGCTGGCGGTCGTCGTGATGATTGGCGCGGTCACCGTGCTGGCTTCGCGGCTCGGCGGCCGCGTGGATGTGACGAGCGAGCAGATCCATTCGCTGGCGCCGGGAACGCGGGCGCTGCTGGAGTCTCTCGACCCGGCGCGGCCGGTGTTCATCCGGGCCTATCTCAGCCCTACGGTGCCGCGCGCGTACCGGGAGTCCCGGCGGAACCTGGTCGATTTCCTCCAGGAGTTCAGCGCCGTGGGACGCGGCCGGGTTTACAGCCGCATCGTGGAGACCATCAAGTTCTCTCCCGAGGCGCGCGAGGCGCGCGACCTCCACGGCATCCAGCCTTTCCAGGTGCCGGCCTCGGAGGAAAGCCGGGGCGCCTCCGACGAGATCTTCATGGGTCTCGTTTTCACGTGCGGCGCGGAGGAGTTCGTCATTCCCTTCCTAGATCGCGGCTTGCCCGTGGAATACGAGCTCATGCGCTCCATCCGCGTCGTCTCCCGCGCCGGCCGCCGCAAGGTCGGCATCCTCGAAACCAAGGCGCGGCTGTTCGGTGGATTTGACTTTGAATCGAAGCGCCAGCACCAGGATTGGTCGATCATCCCCGAGCTGCGCAAGCAATATGAAGTGGTCCGCGTTCCGTCAGGCAGCGACTACCCGGCGGATCTCGAAGTTCTGGTGGCGGTGTTGCCGAATGCCCTCGAGGAATCGGAACTGCGCCGGCTGGCCGCCTATGTCGAGACGGGGAAACCGGTCCTGGTGGCTCTGGACCCGCTTCCTGCATTCAACCTAGATCTCTCTCCGGCCGCCGCCTCCAGCCCTTCGAGCGCGTTCGGACCGGGGCCGCCGCCGTCGCGCCCGCTGAACCTCGAACCGCTGCTCGAAGCCCTGGGTGTGCGCTGGCGCGAGGATCGCATCGTCTGGGACAACTACAATCCGCACCCGCAGCTCCGGCAACTGCCCAAGGAGGTCCTGTTCATTGGCGCGGGCAGCGGCGCCGCCATGCCCTTCCAGACGGCCGAGGAGATGACCGCCGGTCTCCAGGAGGTCGTTATGCTGTACGGGGGCGCCGTCCAGGCCCGCGAGGGAACCGAATTCACGCCGCTCCTGTCGACCAGCGCGGATTCGGGAGTGCTTCGCTGGAGCGATCTGGTCAGCCGCACGATCTTCGGCACGACCCTGGTACAGGGCCTCCCCCACAAGCCGGACGAGGAAAGCTACACGGTCGCCGCCCGTGTGAAACGGGGCGGCGGCCAACCCGTCAACGCGGTCGTCGTCATGGACGCCGACATGATGGGCGAGCAATTCTTTGAGTTGCGGCGCCGCGGAATTGAGAACCTCAGCTTTGATAACGTGACGTTCCTGCTCAACGCCGTCGACGACCTGGCGGGCGACCCGGCCTTTATTGCGCTCCGGAAACGCCGTCCACGCCACCGCACCCTGGAGGCCGTCGAGGCCCGGACACGAGTTTACGAGGAGCGGCGGATCAAGGAGACCGAAGACGCCCAGGCCACCGCCGAACGCCGCCTCGCCGAGGCCCAGGCACGGCTTGATGCCGCCGTCGCCGAGCTTCGCCGCCGCGCGGATTTGGACGAGCAGACACGCGAGATCATGATTTCGAACCTCCAGCGCACCGAGGAGCGCCGGCTCCAGGTGGCGCGGGCCAACATCGAGGACGAGCGGGACCGGCAGATCGAGAACGCACGTACCTCCATGGAGGCTTCGGTGCGGCGGATCCAGAACACCATCAAGCTGCTGGCCGTGGGCTTGCCCCCGGTTCCGGCGTTCCTCGTGCTGATCCTGGTCTCGTTGCGGCGGATCCGGCTTGAGCGAATGCGCATCTCGACCGACCGGCTGGTGGAAAGGAGGGCGGCGTGAGCAACGAGCTGCTGCGCACCGGTGCTTTCGTCGCGGCGGCGCTTGCGCTCGCCGTGGGGGCCGCCCTGGTCCAACCCGAGGCGGCGGCGCCCGAGGTGCTCCAGGACGAAGGGGAGGTCCTGTTCCCGGAGTTCCGGAACGTCATGGATGTCAAAGCCATCGAAGTGATCGCCTATGACGAAGACCAGGCGGCGGCGCTGCCTCTCAAAGTCGAGTTCCGCAAGGGGCGATGGGTGATGCCGTCGCACAATGACTATCCGGCCGAAGCAGGCGACCGCCTCGAGAAGACCGCCGGCGCGCTGCTGGATCTGAAGAAGGACGTGGTGCTGTCGGACCGGATGGAGGACCACGCCGCCTTCGGCGTCATCGATCCGCTCGATACGAAGGTCGCGACGCTCACCGGCCGTGGAAAGCGCGTGACGCTCCGCAACGAACAGGGCGACGTGCTGGCCGACGCCATCCTCGGCAAACCGGTTCCGGAACGCGAGGGTTTCCGGTGCGTCCGGCTGCCCGGCCAGAAGCGGGTGTACGGCGTCAAGACGGCCGCCGACCCCTCGGCGAACTTCGGCGACTGGGTGGAGGGGAATCTCCTTCAACTCGCGGGCGGGCAGGTGCGCCGCGTGACCGTGAACAGCTACTCGATTGACGAGACCTTCGGCCGCCTCATGAACGTCCAGCGCGTGACGGCGGTTAGAGACGGTGGAAGCTGGAAGGTGGATGGCTCACGCCGGGTGAGCGCGTCCGCGATTCAAGCGGTGGTGGCGGCGGTCTCCGGAATCCGTATCGTTGGGGCGCGTCCCAAGCCGCGGCCGCTCGCCGAGCAGCTCCGTTCGGGACAGCTTGAGATGACGCTCGAGGCGGTCATGTCGCTGCGGCAGACCGGGTTTTTCTTGACGCCTACCGGCCAGCTTCTGGCCAACGAAGGCGAGGTCACGCTGGAGACGGAGCGCGGCCTCATCTACACGCTGCGGTTCGGGGAGATCGCCAGCCGGGCGGCGGGTAGCGCAACAGCGGCCGAGGCTCCGGCCGGCGAGGGCGGATCGGGCGAGACGGCAAAGGCCCAGACGAATGAGCTGGACCGGTATCTGTTCGTCACCGTGCGGCACGATCCGCTCGTCCAGGCGAAACACGGAGGTGCAGGCGGAGGCGAGCGCAACGCCCGAGCGCTCAACGCGAAGTTCGCCGACTGGTACTACGTGATCTCGGGCCGCGACTTCGCGAAGATTCGCGCGAAGTGACGGCGAACGGACGGGGATTTCGCACGGTGAGCGGTGCGCCGGTCCGCCTCTCAATCCCGCCCTTCGAAGCGGTTTCGTCCCTCGACCAACGCTCGCATCTTGCCGTCGGCCACGCTGCGCTGGAGCATCCAAAACCCGCAGTCCGGATGCACGAAGCGGATCCGTCCGGGGCCGAGCAGCGTCACGGCGTGGTCGATGCGGCGGGCGATCTCGTCGGGGGCTTCGATCTCGTTGTCCTTGATATCGACCACGCCCAACCCCAGGCCGATCGCGGGATCCAGGTCCAGGAAGACGGCGAGCTCTTCGTAGCCGCGGCGGGCGAACTCCAGCACCAGGTGATCCGCGTGGAGTCCATTCAGCAGCGGCATGAGATTCTTCCAGAAACCACGCTGCACGGTCTGCCCGCCGTAGTTGCCGAAACAGATGTGAACGCCCCGCACACCGGGGATGCCGTCCAAGACGTGGTTGATAGCGTCCAGGGCCCACGGACCGTCCTCGGGATGGCCGCTGATATTCGCCTCGTCGATCTGGACGACGTCGGCCGGGATCAGCGCCAGTTGTCTCCGCAGCACCTCCGCGATGGCCATGGCGACCTTGTCGCGGCTTCCGTAGTGGCGGTCCGTCAGCACTTTGGCCAGCATGTGGGGTCCGGTACAGGTGAACTTGATTTTCGCTCCCGTCAGGGAGCGAACGAACTCGAAGTCGCCACGTAGGTTCAAGGTCCCCTCACCGATCTCGCCGGTCACGATGCCGGCCGGCGCCGCGCGGTAGGAAAGCCCGGCATCTGCCCGGAAACGCTCAAGATCCGAGATGGAGAAGCGGGTCCGGATCCCGTGCAATTGCCGGACGAAGTAGTCGATCATGCCGTTGGTCTCGGGGTGGCTGGGGTCGAAGCGGTTCAGTTCGCCGTCGGTCACCAGGTCGATGCCCGCAAGTTCCTGGGTTTTCAGCACCACCATGACCGCGTCGCGAAGCGTAGCCCGGCTTGTATTTCCCAGCAGCCAATGCGGCGTCGGGTAGCTCCCCACCACGGTGGTCAAGATGGCCATAGCCAATCATTGTATATTGGGCCTAGAGCGACGCCGGCGCGGCCGGGAGGCGTCGCGCCCCGACGGAGCTCATGGGGTGGGACGATGGTGCGCGGCATCACTCTCATGGCGGTGCTGCTGGCCGGAGCGGCCCTTTGGGCCGGCGAGGGAGCCGGCTTGTCGGGCCGTGTCGCCGACGAGAACGAGGCTCCGCTGGCCGGCGCTCGCATTGTCTTGCGGACGCCCAACCGCGACGCTGGCGAATTTCACGCCTACACGACGCGGTCGGGCGAGTACGTCCTGGAACTTCCGGCCGGCGGGGAGTACCTGGCCGATATCGAAGCCAAGGGGCACTTCGCGCTTCGGGATCAGCCCCTGACAATTCAGCCGGGCCGAAACGAGGCGGACTTCAAGATGAACCGGCTCAGGGAGGTTTTTGAGTCCGTGAGCGTTGAGGCCCGTCCCGCTCCCATCAACATGGAGACCTCGCAGGGTACGGACACGGTGACCGGCACCGAGCTGGTCAATATTCCCTATCCATCCACCAACAACCTGCGGAACGCGCTCCGGGTGGTCCCGGGCATCACGCAGGGGCCGAGCGGCCGCCTCCACATCAACGGCGCCAAAGAGGAGCAAACCTTCTACACGCTGAACGGTTTCAACATAGCCGATCCGCTGACCGGCCGTTTCGAGAGCCGCTTGAGCGTTGAATCGGTGCAAACGATCGATATTTCGAGCAGCCTTGTCTCGGCCGACTACGGCAAGAGCTCGGCGGGGGTCCTGGCGGTGAACACCACGACAGGCGATGACAAGTTCCGCGCCTCGGCCACGAACTTCTTTCCAGGGGTGGAGTATCGCAAGGGTCTCATCATCGGGAACTGGACGCCACGGATCAATTTCTCCGGGCCCATCCGGAGGGGGCGGGCCTGGTTCTCCAACTCGCTGGACGCGGTCTACGTGAACACGGTGATCGATGAGCTGCCCAAGGGAGAGGATCGGGCGCAGAGCTGGAGATTCAGCGATCATCTCGGCGTGCAGGTGAACCTGACGCCGTCCAACATCCTGCACGCGGGGTTTCTGGCGAACATGTACACGGCCGCCCACGAGGGATTGGGCGTCCTCGACCCGCGGGAAACGACGGTGGACCGGCGCTCCCGCCAATGGTTTGTCCACCTCAAGGATCAAGTCTTTCTGCCGAACCGGATCTTGGTGGAGGTCGGCTACGCAGCCAACCGGACCTTCGGGCGGGAGATTCCGCAGGGCGAAGAGATCTACCAGATCACACCCGAGGGCCGCCGGGGCAACTTCTTCCTCGACGCCGTTCGCAAGGCATCGCGCGATCAGGTGCTGGCCAACGCCTTTCTGCCGGAGTTCCAGTTGTGGGGCGAGCATCGCCTCCGCGGCGGCGTGGACCTGAATCGCCTGCGCTACTGGCAAGACGCGCGGCGTACGGGCTTCGAGAACTTCGGCCGCGATTTCATCCGCACGCGGCGGACCGTCTTTGGCGGCAGTGGGCGGGCGGAGATCGTGAACTACGAGACATCCCTATACGTGGTGGACTCGTGGCGCCCTCGCCGGGGTTTGCTTGTCGATCTCGGGCTCCGGGGCGACTGGGACCAGATCCTCCACTACTGGAACGTTTCCCCCCGAGCAGGCGCCGCCTGGCAGCCCCGCGGTTTACCGCGCACCAAGATCACCGGGGGATTCGGTTTCTTCTACGACGCCACCAACCTGCGGATCTTCACGCGGCCGATGGATCAGTATTCGCTCACCACCTATTTCGATGAGCAAGGCGAGCTCCGCCGCGGTCCCGCGTTGACCATGTTTCGCATCGACAACGCACGACCGGCCCGGCCGCGCTACACCAACTGGAGCGGCGGCATCGAACAGGAGTTCGGGCGGGGGGTCCATGCCCGCATCGAGTATCTCCGCCGCCGGGGCAGGTACGGATTCACCTACCTGAACACCGCCGCGCCCGGGCCGGAGCTCGCGGGCGACGCGACCGCCCCCCTCGACGCGCGGGAGTTTGAAGTGCCGGAGATTGACGCCCTGTACCGGCTCAGCAACGACCGCCGCGACAAGTACGCCCATGTCAGGGTGACCGTCCGGCAGGCCATCCGACGAAAGTACGAGTGGCTGGTGAGCTACACGAGGTCGCGCGCCCGCTCGAACGCCGTGGTCGACGCCAACATCGACGAACCGCTCCTGGTCTATACGAACGACGGACCCATGCCCTGGGACGCGCCACACCGTCTCGTGACCTGGGGTTATCTGCCGACGCCTTGGAAAGACTGGGCCGTGGCGTATCTGGCCGAATGGCACAGCGGGTTTCCGTTCTCGATCATCGACGAGGAGAATCGCCTGCTCGGCAAGGTCAACGAGCACCGCTTCCCGGATTTCCTCGAACTGAACCTGCACCTCGAGCGCCGTTTTGCACTGTTCGGGCATCTCTGGGCCCTGCGCGCCGGTTGCAACAACCTGACGAACCACAGTAATCCTAATACCGTGAACAACAACGTCAGCTCGCAGAATTTCCTGCGGTTTTATGGCGGCGCCGACCGCTCCTTCAATTTCCGGTTCCGCTGGCTCGGCAGGTCTCCGCAATGAGGGCGCTGTTCGCCGGGACGGCGCTCAGCGCGATCCTGGCGGTGGCCGCCAGCCCCCCGGCGCAGTTCCGGCGCCATCCCATCGCCGACGGCCTCAAGGGCGGTTATCAGGTTGTCGCCGTCGATCTCGACCGGGACGGCGACGAGGACCTGATCGCGCTCGCCAGTGGCATGCCGGAACTCGTGTGGTTTGAGAACCCCGGCTGGGCGCGGCACGTCCTGTCCGCGGGGCGGTTCCGCATGATCAACCTGGCGGCCTGCACGGAGGCCGGCGACCGGCGGCCGCCGGTGATTCTTCTGGCCGAAGGTTTCCAGAACCTGGCGTCCAATAGCGTGGGCAGCATCGTGTTGCTCGAGCCGCCGGACGACGTTCGCCAGCCGTGGAATGCCCGGGAGATCGACCGCCTGCCCACCTCACACCGGATTCGTTGCGCGGACATCGACGGCTCGGGGAAGCCCGTCTATGTCAACGCCCCGTTGACCGGGGAGGACGCGGTTCCTCCGGATTTCCGGCGGCCGGCGCCGCTGGTGTACTACCGGCGCGGCGAATGGAAGCGCAAGCTGATCGGTGATCAAAACGAGGGAGTCGTGCACGGGCTGTGGATCGAAGACCTCGACCGCGACCGGCGCGATGAGATCCTTACGGCAAGTTTTGGCGGCATCCATCTTTTCGACCTGCAGAGCGGCCGCTGGCGGCGCCGCGAGATCGCCTCCGGCGATCCTTCGCCGTGGCCCGAATCCGGGTCGAGCGACATTGCCGTCGGGGCGCTGGGCGGGCGCCGTTTCCTCGCTTCCATCGAGCCGTGGCACGGGGATAAGCTGGCGGTCTACACCGAAGGCGCGGGGAAGTGGGAGCGGCAGGTGATCGATGGTTCCTACACCGAGGGCCACACTGTGGTCACGAGCGACTTGAACGGCGACGGTTGGCAGGAGATCGTCGCCGGGTACCGGGGAAGCGGCGGGGCAGTTTACGTCTACTC
>CAYRPT010000097.1:0-2360 GCA_964425895.1 uncultured Solibacteraceae bacterium
GTGGCGGTGGGGGACGTAGCGCGCGCCGGGATTCATGCGCACGAGCATCGTGACGGCATCCCGCGATGGATCGACGTACAGTCGCTTGGCCTGAACGCCTTCCTTTACCGTCTCCCAATCGCCCGTTTGGCGGCGGACCACGAGCAGTTCCTCGGCGGACGACGGCCTCCAGTCCTTCCACACCTGGGGCCCGGCCGGTGTTGGCGCAGGCGGGCGTTTCGCTACCTCCAGGACCCGCGCGCGGAGGCCGGGCGGCGGCGCTGCCGGCGCCGCGGCCAAGCCAATCCGCCCGGCGGCGTCCCGCAGACTGTCCACTTCCGCCGAGCACGCCGGGCAGGCCGCGAGGTGGCGCTCGAACCGGGCCGCCTCCTCCGGGCTGAGCAGAGCCAGCGCATGAAGCGGAGCGTGCGATTTCATCTTAGGCATGGGCCGCTCCATCCCCACTGACACACCCACCTCCGGGCTCCGGCGCCCGTCCCAGCAGGTCTCTCAGCTTCGCCATCGCCAGACGCATCCGCGTCTTGACCGTTCCCAGCGGCAGGCCGAGCCGGCTGGCGAGCTCGCTCTGCGTATATCCGGAGTAGAAGGCGAGCTCGATAAGTTCCCGTTGCTGCGGGCTGAGCGTGGCCAATGCCTGCTTGACCGCTTGTCTCTGCGGCTCCACCCGGCCGGCGCCATCGTGATCTCCCCCCGCCCCACCGTCGGGAAGCCCTTCGGGCAGCGGCTGCTCCGTCCGGCGTCTGGCGGCCCGCGATCGAATGTGGTCGATGGCGCGGCTCCGCGCGAGCATCATCAGCCACCCGGCGGCTTGCCCGCGCCGGCTGTTGAAACTAACCGCCTTGCGCCACACCTCGTGATATACGTCCAGTGTCACTTCTTCAGCGTCCGCCGGATCGGCGAGCATCCTCAGGATCAAGCCAAAGACGAACGGGCTGCTTTCATCGTACAGCCGGGCGAACGCGGCTTCATCCCCTAGGGCGATCTTTTCGAGATGTACGGCCCACGCCTCATCCAGCGAGACGGCGCGTCCGCCGGTGGCTGTCGAAGTTGACCGCATGAATGCTCCCTACGGGGGGAGGGCCATCGACGATTCGTCGGGCCCCAATGAAGTCCACTCTACCATCTCGCCAGGGAACATTCGTGAATGTTCCCTTTCATCAATGACGTGCGGCCTCTGCGCCGGAGACGCGCCCCCGCTTCAGACTCCGGGCTTCTGCCTGTGACTTCTTGCTCCTTGCTTCTTGCTCCTTGCTCCTTGGGGATTCCGCCGTCGAAATCCAATCCCGGTCCCGGCTCCGTATTAAGTAAGTGGCCGGGACGGGAATGCCCGGCGGCGCACCGGAGGGGGCCAGGATGGCGATGACTCAACAGGCCGGCCGGCGCGCAGGGCGCGCCCTGCGTGTGGTGGCGGCGGCCGTTTTCGGCGGTCTGCTGATTTGGGGAGGGATGACGGCGCGGTCGGGCCAACGCTTCGCCGCGGCCTCCGGAGAGGGAGATCCGTGCGGCGTGGTCCTGGCCCAGCACGAGGGATCCTCGCCTCTGGACGCGCGGATCCGGGAGGTACAGGAGCGATTGCGGAAGGGTGGGATCCGCGAGGCGTGGGTGGAAACGCTGGGCTGGCTTTTTGTTGAGAAGGCTCGCGGGGCCGGCGGCGGAGAGTTCTATCGGCTGGCCGAACGAACCGCCGACTGCCTGCTCCACCGCAATCCCACGAGCGCCGCGGCGAAGCTGTTGCGGGGCCACGCCTTGCACAACGCCCACCGCTTCCGTGAGGCGGAGAAGATCGCCGCTGAGCTGGTCCGGGAGCGGGCGTCCCCTTACGACTACGGGCTGCTGGGCGACGCGCTGATGGAACAGGGGCGTCTGGAGGAGGCCGCGGAAGCCTATCAAAAGATGGCGGACCTGAGGCCGGGCATGCAATCCTACGCCCGGGCGTCGCATCTTCGATGGCTTCACGGCGACATGCCGGGGGCCGTGGCGCTGATGCGCCTGGCGGCGCAGGCGGCCCCCCGGCGCGACCCTCAATCCGCGGCGTGGTGCTTCACGCGCCTGGCGCTCTACCTCCTCCAATCCGGCGACGCGGAGGGCGCCGCGAGGTTGGTCCGCGCGGCGCTGGAATTGCAGCCCGGCTACCCGGCGGCGATCTTTGCCGGGGCCCGCGTCGAACTGGCCAGGCAAAGGATCCCGGCCGCCCTGGCGGCATCGGCGCGCGCCGTGGGACTCGATTCCAAGGCGGAGCACCTGTGGCTCCACGCGGATCTGCTTCGCACCGCGGGCCGAACCGGAGAAGCGCGGCGCGTCGAGGACCGCCTGATGCAAGACGGTATCCGGGAGGACCCGCGCACCGTCGCTCTGTTTCT
>CAYRPT010000097.1:2370-9703 GCA_964425895.1 uncultured Solibacteraceae bacterium
GGCCGTGGAGATCGCCACGCTCGAGCTCAAGTCGCGCCAGGACATATTCACTTACGACGCGCGGGCGTGGGCGCTCCACGCGGCGGGCCGCGCCGGGGAGGCGTGGCCCCTAATGGAACAGGCGCTCGCCGCCGGCACACAGGATGCCCGTGTCTTTCTGCACGCGGGATTGATCAGCCGAAGCGCCGGGCGCGCCGGGGACGCCGAAGCTTGGTTCCGCCGGAGCCGCGCCGCGCGCTGGACGTTGTTCCCATCGGAGAGAAGCCTGCTGCCGGGGCTGGAGACCCGGCCGGCGCCCGGATCGTAAATCCAGCTTCCGGGGAGACCCTTCGGGGTAATGAAAAAGGAGACGAGACAGACATGTCAAAGCTTGAACGCGCCACTGCGCTACTGGCGGCCATGACGATCGCCGCACCGGGATTCGCTTCCAGTCACATGGATGCGCCCCTCATCACTCTGGACGACGCGGCCAACACCACCGACGTCTATGCGTTCCGCAGCGAACGCGGGGGAGTCCAGTACCTGACCGCGGCCGTCGCCGTTTACCCGTTCGAGGAACCGGGCATCGGCCCCAACAAGTACAACTTCGACGACAACGTCCTCTACCAGATCCATGTCGCACTGGGAGACGACCTCGCCGCGGGCAGGGCCACCCTGACGTATGAATTCGAGTTCCGAACTAGCTACCGCAATGAGAACACGATCCTACAGTCCTATCTCGGCGAGGTCATGAATGTCGGCGACGCGAACCAGAATCTCATTCAGACCTACCGCGTCTATCGGGTCGACCACCGATTCGGCCACCGCACGCAACTGAGCGTCGGCCGGACGCTCATGGTTCCGCCCAACAACCAGGGCCTGCTCACTCGTTTCTACAATCAAGACGACAACGGCGAGCTGCCGGCGCGCGGCGGAGTCAACGACGCGACCGGCCTGGACCGCTTCACCGCCCAGTCGGTTTATGATCTGGCCCGCGGCTATCAGGTCTTCGCCGGCCAGCGCGACGACGGCTTCTACGCGGACATCCAGTCGATCTTCGATCTTGATTTCACGTTCGGAGGTCCTAACAAACCGTTTGACAGCCAGGGCGGTTTCAACGTCCATACGATCGTGCTGAATATCCCCCTTGAGGAGTTGGGCGGCGCAAACCAGGTCGCCGGCGTTTACGCGACCACCAGCCGGCGACAGTTCAAAGTGCGGCCTTTCAGTGGCGAGCCGATCCGCTCTGGGTCCTGGGTCCAGGTTGGTCGTCAGGGGAACCCGCTGTTCTGCGAGGCGTTTATCGCGGTGGCCGACAAGGACCGCTATAACCGGTCGAGCCCCGAGGTGGACAACGTGCTCTTCCGGAAGTACGCTCTGGAGCCGGAATTGGCTAAGGTGCTGGTCCCGCTGCTGGGCCTGCCTCTGGACCGGACGAAGAACCGGACCGACATCGCCGGGATCTTCATTCCGGACCTGATCAAGGTGGATCTGTCCACCGGTCCCGCCCGGTTGGCGGGCAATCCTGACGACCCCGGATTCCACCGGCTCAGCGTATTCGGCGGTGACGCCCTGACCAGCACGGTGCAAGCCGGTTTGCCGGGCTTTCCTGCCGGCACCATTCCCGGGGGCTGGCCGAACGGACGCCGCTTTGGCGACGACGTGATCGACATCGGGGTGACGGCGCTGATCAGCGACCTGAGGACCGATCCGCTCCAGATCGCCGGTCCCGCCGGCGACAGAGTCGACGAAAACGACATCGCTTACAACCGGGTGTTCCCGTATGCGGCCACACCGTTGAACGGACGCAGCCACCGGCATCACTAGGGAGCAGGGTGGCCGGGCCCCGCTCAGAGCTAGGGTGCGCTCGTCAGGCGGGCGGTGAAGAAGCGGCGCAGCACCTCCTGGGCACGCTCCGCCGCCCTCCCGTCCCACAGGGGCGGTGTGTTGCCTCGCTTGGGCGCGGCCTCGTGGTCGCGCCACGCGGCGAGCACACTGTCCCTGGTGACTCCGGCAAGCCGGTTGCTCCCCTGCTCGATCGTCACCGGGCGCTCGGTGTTCTCCCGTAGCGTGAGGCAAGGCACGCCAAGCACCGTAGTCTCCTCCTGAATCCCGCCGGAATCGGTCAATACCAGGGAACTGGCGGCCATCAGCCGGAGGAAATCCAGATAACCGAGGGGCTCCAGCAGGCGCAAGCCCGGCGGGAATGGCCGCCCCAACGCCTCCCACCGGTCGCGGGTCCTCGGATGAACCGGAAAGCAGATGGGAAGTGTCCGACAGATCTGCCCGATAGCCTCGAGGAGGCCGGCGAACCGTTCCCCGTCATCGACGTTCGAAGGCCGGTGTAGCGTGAGCAAACCAAACGAACCTTCGCGAACGTTGAGGCGTTCGAGAATCTCCGATTCCGCCCGCGCGCGATCGAGGTGGGCGAGAAGCGAGTCGATCATGAGGTTTCCCACCAGGTGGATCCGGTCTTCCGCGATCCCCTCGCGGCGCAGGTTCGCGCGGGCGCTCTCCTCGGTGATCAACAGAACATCCGACACCGCATCCGTGACCACGCGGTTGATCTCCTCCGGCATGCTCCGGTCGCCGCTGCGCAGACCGGCCTCGACGTGAATCACCGGGATGTGAAGCTTCACCGCCGCCAGGGCGGCGGCCATCGTGGAGTTCACGTCGCCCACCACCACCACGCCGTGAGCGTGCTCGGCTTCGAGGACGGGCTCAATCCGCTCCATCACGGCGGCGGTCTGGCGGGCATGGCTGCCCGACCCGACGCCGAGATTGTGGTGCGGTTCGCGCAGCGCGAGGTCCCGGAAAAACTGCCCACTCATCCGGTCGTCGTAGTGCTGGCCTGTGTGAACGAGAACAACTTCGAAACCGGCATCGGCGCTCAAGCGCCGGTAGAGAGGCGCCAGTTTCATGAAGTTGGGCCGGGCGCCCGCTACACAAACGACTCGAACCGGCATATGAGGAATTCAGGTCGTGCGGCCCCGCACCGGGCGCCACGGATGCCCCCCGCCGGAGTTGCACTCTTTCGAGGGTACCATCCGTCCCCCGGACCACGAGCCGAATCGGAACTCAATCACCGGCCCTGAGGACAGTGGCGGGATTAGAATAGGTGTCTTGGTTCTGACACTGACAGCGAATCCCGCCATCGACCAGAACTACATGGTTGACCGTCTGGCGTTCGACGGCCGGGCCTATCTCCAGGAGCGATCGGAGGCCCCGGGAGGCCGGGGTATTATCGCCTCGGCTGTCTTGCACTCTCTCGGGGTGCAATCGCTGGCCATCGCGCCCTGCGGCGGCGAAACCGGCAAGCGGCTGGAACGCCACCTGCAGCGCGCCGGATTTCAGTACGAGCTGGTTCCGGTCGCCAATTCGATTCGCGTGAACCGGTCGATCACCGATCGCCAGGGGCTGACCGTGAAGCTGGACGAAGCCGGTCCGGAACTGACGCTGCCGGAACTGGCGGCGCTGGAAGCGGCTGTTCTGGGCCGCCTTCCGGAGGCGGCGTGGCTCCTGTTGTGCGGGAGCCTCCCACCGGGCGCGCCGCCGGATTTCTACCGGCGTCTTATCGAGCAGGCGGGCGCCGCCGGCGTGCGAACGCTGCTCGATGCGGATGGAGCACCTTTGGCCGAAGGGCTGGAGGCCCGGCCCACCGTCGTGGCCCCCAACCAGGCGGAAGCGGAGCGGCTGCTCGACCGGGTATTGATCATGCGGGCACATTTCCACGAGGCGGCCGAGCAGATCCGCCGGCGTGGCGCTCGGGCGGTTCTGCTGTCGCTCGGGAGCCGCGGTGTGGTTCTGGCGCACGAAGGAACCATCACTGAAATTACGCCGCCCCGCGTCGATTCGGTCTGCCCCATTGGCGCGGGCGACGCCCTCAACGCCGCGTTCGTTTGGGCGGTTGGCAACGGCAGCGATCTGGTGGACGCGGCGCGATGGGGCGTGGCGGCCGGAACGGCTTCGGCCTGCTTGCCCGGTCTGAGCTACGCCAACCTGCGGCAGATCCGCGAAATGTACGCGGCCGTGGAAGTTCGGCCGGTGAGCTGACCGCCGGGCGCCGGCGCGCGGTTAGCGCTCTCCAGGAAGCATTTGTGAATGTTCCCTGTTGTCAATGACGTGCGGCCTCTGCGCCGGAGGCGCGCAGCCGCGCGGTTAGCGCCTCAGAAGCGATCCACCAGCCGATCGGCCATCGCCAGACCGCTGAGAAAGGCGTGCTCGATGCCCGGGCCACAGCACCAATCCCCGCAGGCGCCAAGTCTTGCCTGAGGATCAAACAGACAGGCTTCTCCCAACGGCGCGGCCGGCAGAGCGTAACGCCAGCGGTGAGCGCTTAAATACAGCGGCTCCGGCACACGAATCGCCGCGGCGGCCGCGAAGGCCGCCAGCAAACGTTGGGCGACGCTTTCCGGATTCTCTTCCAGGTGAGTGCGCGACCACGCGGGCGTGGCGTGCAATACCCAGGTTTCCGGCGACACGCGGCGTTGCGGCTTGCTGCTGTCGCGCGCAGCCCACACGAGCGCGCCGTCGTAGATGAAGGCGCCATCAAAGCGAACCGGAAGAGCCTCGGGAAGGGCCGCCATCACGGCCCAGCAAGGCGACATCGGGACGCCGCCCGCGATGCCGGCCAGCCGCGGCGACCCGCGCAACAGCGCGCCGGCCTGTACCGCCGGGACGGCGATCACCGCCGCGTCAAACTCCCCCAGTTCGGCGCCCTGTTCATCGAGCGGGAGGAGTACATCCTCCGACATCGCCACTCCCGATACCTGTTTTCCGTACCGGATCTCCAGCCCCTCGGCCATGCGGCGGCCAATGGAATTCATCGACGGGACACCTACGAAGCGCCGCCCCCCCCTGTCCGATGCGGGATCGAGGATCCGCCGTTCAGCAATCGCGGCCAGCCGTCCGGTCCACTCCTCCACCAGGTTCTCCTCACGCCAGGCGTCCAACTGGCGCAGGAACCGCTCGTCGTGGGCGCTGAAGTAGGGCGCGCCGTGGTCGAACTGTAGTCCTTCCTCCGTCTGCCGCGTGGCTACGCGCCCGCCAGGCGCGGAGGATTTTTCAAAGAACGTAACCGCGTACCTCGCTTTGCTGACCAGTGCTCGTCCGCAGGACAACCCGGCGATCCCGGTCCCAATAATGGCGATCCGGGGGACGGGGCTGCGAAGGTCGGGTACGATGGAAGCCACTCAAGCCCTCCACAAACGCGGATGGAGTGCGGGTGTACGCTGGGACGACGCTACCCGGCTGGTGAGGGATATCAGCAGCGCCCTCTTCGCGCCACCGCTGGCGGGGCCACATTCGCAATACCGGCGAGCGTCCGAACCTCGGCCGGCATCCGGCCAAAAGGCGACACCCCTCCTCCTGCTCGCATCAGCCCTCCTCCGTACGTCGGATGCGTCCAATAAGTCTATTGTCGATGCGCACCCGGCATTTTGCGAGGCGTCCAACGGGGCTGTAAGGCCGGATTGGTACCACAAGTACTACTCGGGAAGTTCTTATTCCCTCGGATTGTCCGCTCATTTATATCGCCGCAAAATGTCTCCGCTGCCCCCGAACTAAGACGGGCCCGAAGCCGGGGCCCAGCCCGCCGTGTGCCTGGGCATCGGCCCGCGCGACGGTAAAATATAGGTTGGCTTCGTAATTTCTGGATGCGGGAGGGATCACTGCATGAAAGCAACGCTTTGCCTTCTGATTCCGTTGGTTGCCTTGGGCGCTCAGCAGCCCGCGGCGCCTGACGTGGTGCAACTCAGCGAAACACCGGTATTCAGGGCTGAGGTGGTTTCGAAGACGACGCAAGCAATCAACTACACCGTGCAGAGCGGATCGACAAGGATCGATTTCGCGGGTACCGCTCTGATGCCGGGCGCCACTGGACAAGCGAAGGTCGAAAGCAAGCGCGGCCGGACCGCGATTGAAGCCGAGTTTGAGCGCATCGGGTTGCCCGCGCAATTCGGCGCGGAATACTTGACGTATGTTCTGTGGGCCATTACTCCGGAGGGGCGGGCGAATAACCTCGGCGAGGTGCTCCTGAAGAACGGCCGGGGCAAACTCCAGGTGACGACGGATCTTCAGGTGTTCGGCTTGGTCGTCACGGCGGAACCTTATTTCTCGGTGAATCAGCCAAGTGATTTGGTGATCCTCCAGAACGAACGGCGGGAAGGAACGAAAGGCCGGCTCCATTTTGTCGAAGCGAAGTATGAGCTGTTGAAGCGCGGCCAATATGAAAAGCTGGCCAACCCGCTGTCGCTCACCCTGGACCTGAAGAACACGCCGCTTGAGTTGTATGAGGCGCGCAACGCGGTGCAGGTGGCGCGGTCGGTGGGAGCCGATAAGTGGGCGGAGGATATCTTTCCGCGCGCCGAGGGCGGCCTCAAGATGGCCGAGAATGCGCTGAAGCTCAAGAAGGTGAAGGAAGCGATTCAGCATGCACGTCAGGCCGTGCAGAGCGCCGAGGATGCGCGGCTGGCCGCCGTCACGCGCCAGGAACAGGCGCGCATTGCGAAGCAACAGCAGGAAGCCGAGGAGGCGGCGTCCCGCGCCAAGGAGGCGGCCGCCGCCGCCGAGGCCCAGCGGAAGGCGGAAGCCGAGCTCCGGGCGAGCGCCGAAGCGGCGCGCCAGGCGGCGGAACAGGAACGGATGCGAGCCGAATTGGAGGCCGCGCGAGCGGCGGCCAGGAAGGCCGAGGCGGATGCGGCGCGGGCACAGGCCCTGCTCGAGCAGCAACGCTCCGCCAGGGCCGCCGAAGAGGCGCGGCTGGCGGCGGAGGAGGCCCGCCGGGCGGCCGAGCGCGCCGAACAGGAGAAGCAGGACCTTCGCCGACGGCTGCTCGATCAGTTCAACCAGGTCCTCGACACCCGGGACACCGAGCGGGGCCTCGTGGTCAACTTGTCCGACGTGTTGTTTGACGTGGGCAAGTTCGACCTGCGGCCCATCGCGCGCGAGAAACTGGCGCGCCTGGCGGGCATCACGTTGGCCTATCAGGGCCTCCGGATGGAGTGTGAGGGCCACACCGACTCCACGGGAAGCCTGGAACTCAACAATCGGCTGTCGCTCCAGCGAGCCGAGGCGGTGCGGGACTATCTGGTCTCCTCGGGGATCTCGCCCGACCGCGTCTCCGCCATCGGCATGGGGCCATCCATGCCGATTGCCGACAACAGCACGCGGGATGGACGCCAGGCGAACCGCCGCGTTGAGATCATTGTTTCGGGCGAGGTCATCGGCACGCAAATCGGACGGTAACAGGAAGCCGGGAAACGGGGCGGCCGGCCCCGATAGCTCCGGGCTCCCCGCGTCGGTCGGTCCGGAGGAGACCCGATCCCGCGGTGGATCCGCCACCGGCGGAATACGG
>CAYRPT010000098.1:0-9629 GCA_964425895.1 uncultured Solibacteraceae bacterium
CGACCTGACGTGGGTCTCGCGCGGCCAGGAAGTTCCCTTCTATCTTGAACCTGTCATCGGTGGTTCCGAGGATCTGCGCGGCTATCGTCCTTACCGTTTTTACGGCAACAACTCGATGGTGCTGAATGCGGAATACCGCTGGGAGGTGTTCGCGGGGATGGACGCGGCGATCTTCGCCGACGCCGGGAAGGTATTCCAGGATAAGGGACAGCTTAACTTCCAGAACCTGGAATCGGACGTTGGTTTCGGGTTGCGTTTCAACGTTCGTAACGCGCCATTCTTGCGGATCGATGTGGGCTTCAGCCACGAAGGTTTCCAGGTCTGGGTGAAGTTCAACGATGTCTTCGTCAAGAAGCCGCTCGGACGGTCGTCGCCGAAGCACATCTTCTGATGGGGAGCGAATGAGGATGACGCAAAGTACGCTGAGCCGCTTGAGGGGCCTGTCCGGGCCTTGGGTCGCCGTGCCGTCCCTCATCCTGGCGGCCTGCCTCCCGCTTGCCGGCCAGAAGTTCTATCCGGACGACCCCCTGATCCGGGAACCGAAGCTCCGGGATGTGGCGGACGCGCGCTACCGGAAGCTCAGCGACTACTACGATTTCTTCCGCAACCTGTTCGGCAACGCCGGTGAGCTGCGGACCGAGGCCGGCCGGCCGATACCAGCGCGGGCCGTTAACACCTTGGGCGAACCGATGGAGGGGTCGTGGTGGAACCGGCGCCACTACTACGAGCGGATGCCGATCGCCGCGCTCCAGGCGGGACCGGGGGACGCGCTTCCGCCGGCGCCGGGGAAGTGGACCATCATCGCGGCCAAGGGCGAGGGGGTGACACCCGGATTCACCATCAAGGACAGCCGCGGCGAGGTGTACTTCCTGAAGTTCGATCCTTTGGGCTTCCCCGAGCTGGCGACATCGGCCGACATGATCACCTCCCGCCTCTTCTACGCCGTGGGGTACCACGTGCCCGAGTATTACATCGTGCACTTCACCCCCGACGACCTCGAACTGGGTGACGACGTGGAGCTTCGCGATGCCCTCGGCCAACAGCGCAAAATGCGCAAGAAGGACATCGTCGAGCTCCTGCTGGACGCTCCTCGCAACTCCGACGGCCGATGGCGGGGAATCGCCTCGCGGCTGCTGCCGGGCAAGCCCCTGGGACCGTTTCGATTCGATGGCACGCGCTCGGACGATCCCAACGACATCGTCCCGCACGAGCACCGGAGGGACATCCGCGGGTACCGCGTCTTCTGTTCCTGGGTGAATCACGATGACAGCCGCGCCATCAATACCATCGATTCCCTGGTGGAGGCGGACGACGGCAGCAAGTATGTGAAGCACTACCTCATCGACTTCGGCTCGACGCTGGGGAGCGCCACCTCAAAGCCCAATTCGCCGCGGAACGGGGACGAATACCTCTGGGACGCCAACGTCGCCGCCAGGCAGTTCTTCACGTTGGGTCTGTGGGTGCCGCCATGGGCTCACAAGAAGTACCCGGGGATCCGCTCCGTGGGTAGATTCGAGTCCCGCATCTTCGATCCGCGGACCTGGGTTCCCGAGTACCCGAACCCGGCCTTCATCAACGCCTTGCCGGACGACCTTTTTTGGGCCGCCAAACAGGTGATGGCGTTCACCGACGAAGAGATCCGGGCCATCGTTGAGGAGGGACAGTACTCCGACCCCCGGGCCACCGAATACGTCACCGACACTCTGATCGAGCGCCGGGACAAGATCGGGCGCGCCTTCTTCGCCGATGTTCTTCCGATCGACCGGTTCGAGGTCCGTGGCGGGCGGCTCGTCTTTGAGGATCTCGAGGTGAAGCACGGCATCGTCGCCGCGCGGCGGCACACGGTGCAGTGGGCGAAATTCAACAACCAGAGCGGGGAGAAGACGGCGATTCCGGGGGCGGTCACTTTTGAAGTGCCGGCGGCGGCGCCCGGCGAGTTTCTCGCCGCCGAGATCACGGCGGCGGACCGGGACAAGCCGGTGACGGTGTATCTCCGTAGGCAGGACGGCGGGTTCACGGTGGCCGGCGTCGACAGGAGCTGGTAACTTATGACGCGCCGCTCCATGCTTCTGCTCGCCCTCGCCGGTTGGCTCCCGGCGTCCGACGGCCCCTTCTACGTCTATATCGGTGACATCACCGCGGACTCGGTCCTGATCGCTTGGGGCGCCACGAAGGGCCAGGCGGAAAACACCATCGGTCGTGACTCCGTCCCGTGGGGCGAAGCGACCGTCAAGTGGGATGCCCGCGAGCTCAAGGTCAACGATCGCAACTGGGTGCGCCTCTCCGGGTTGGCGCCGGACCGGGCGTATCCCTACGAGGTTCATCTCGCCGGACGGCTGTTAGGGCGCGGCACGGTCCGGACCCACCCGAGATCGGCGAGCCGGCTCGCCTTCCTCGTGATCGGCGACTACGGCACCGGGAAGAGGCCGCAGTGGGAGCTCGCGAAGCGGATGGCTGACCTGGTAAGGCAGCGGCGCGAGTCGCCGAACCCCGTCCGCTTTGTACTGACGACCGGGGATAACATCTACGGCCCCTTTCCTTACTGGTCCGGTACCGGCGACCGGGATGATCACTGGGAGAAGAAGCACTTCGGATCCCGTTCTACATGACTCTGGGCAACCATGACGGAAACGAATCGGAGCGGCGCGGCGACCTTCCGGTTCAGCTCGATAACTTCTTCTTCCCGGGCGACCGGCCGGCGCGCTACTACCGCTTCTCCTATGCGGATCTGGCCGATTTCTTCGCCCTGGACACCAGCAGCAACACGCTGGAGGGACCCTCTTCCGGGACGATGGCTGCCTCCGGCGAGCAGTTCGCCTGGCTCGGAAAGGAGCTGGCCGGGTCTTCGAAACCTTGGAGAATCGCTTATTTTCACCACCCGCCCTTCTCCGCCGGGCCGCGCCATCGCGGCCGTCTGGCCGACCTGGCGCACCTGCACGAGTTGCTGACCCGGCATCGCGTGCCGGTGGTTTTCAACGGCCACGAGCACAATTTCCAATTCACCAGGCCGGCCGCGACGGGCGGTATTCAGTACGTTGTGACGGGCTCGGGCGGACAACTTCGAACCGGCAAGCCCGCGTCGGCGGATCTGGCGGTGGAGCACATCGCCGGGTGGTCGCCGCAGCGGCAGTTCTGCCTGGTCGAAATCGACGGAACACGTATGGAGATCACGCCCATCGGAACGGAGCCGATCCGGGCGAGGGGCGCGGACGGCGCCGGCATCCCGCTTCCCATCGTGGTGAACAGGTAGAGAGGCGTCTCCCTGGGGGCCGGTTGTCAGCCGCGGCCGCAGCGGTCGCTTCGATGAATGCCCGCCGGAATTGGCGGCTCCATTTCGGACTCGCGGGTTTACAATACTGCGCAGGGAGGCTTCGATCATGTCTCTGGCCCGCCACCGCACCCCTTATGCCGGGTCCTGGTATCCGGGGGGGCGGGCCGAGTTGGAAGCGCTGCTCGGCGAGATGTTTGCGGAATCCGAGCAACGGACCGGCCCTGCGTTTCCTCCTGATCCGGCGGCCTATGTGGTGCCGCACGCGGGCCTCGAATACTCCGGCCGCGTCGCCGCGGCGGTCTTCCGGAGGCTCTCCGGCCAGCCGCCTGATTCCGTCGTGCTTTTGGGCTTCTCCCACCGGGGCGGCCCGTTCGGGCTTTGGGCGCCGGAGGTGGCCGGCTACACGACGCCGCTCGGGGATATCGCCGTGGACGGGGAGCGCCTGGAAAAGCTCCTGGAATCCGGCGCGGCCCGGCGGATGGACGAGGCGGCGCTGTGCGATCACTCCGTGGAAATCCAGTTGCCGCTGATCCAGTGGGCGTGCCCGGACGCCGTTGTCCTGCCGCTTTATGTCGCTGGCTTGGGCGAGGACGAACGGCGGCGGAACGCCGAGGCCCTCGCCTCGTTGGCCGGGCCGGGCGTCGTATTCCTGGCCAGTTCGGATTTCACCCATTTCGGCGCTCCGTTCGGCTACCAGCCGTTCCCCGTCAACAAGCTCACGCCGGGGCGCCTTCACGATCTGGACGCGGATTTTATCGAGGCCGCCGGCAGTATCGATCCCGGCTTTTTCTTGCGTTACCTTAGCGCTCAGAAAGCCACCGTGTGCGGGCGTGAGCCGATGGCTCTTCTGCTGGAAATCCTGCGAGCGCTCGAGCCCGCCCGGGATTTCTACCAGCAGACTCTCGACTACATGACTTCGGGCGAGCTGACGGGCGACTACTCGCACTGCGTGAGCTACGCGGCGCTGGGCTATGTGTCGTGGGAGAGCCTCCAGCTCGCGAGCGAAGACGCGGGCCTGCTGCTCGACTGCGCCCGGCGCACGATCGGCCGGTACCGCGAGACCGGCCGGCCCGATCCCGCGGCGCCCCTCCGCGAGACGCCCGCCTTGAGCCGTCCGGCGGCTGCGTTCGTCTCCCTCCACAAGGCAGGAGAGCTGCGCGGCTGCGTCGGCCGGATCGCCGCGGAAGAACCCTTGGGCCGCACCGTGCCGGAAATGACGCTCGCCGCCGCTCTGGAGGACTCTCGGTTTCCCCCCGTGGGGCGCGACGAAACCGGAATCGATATCGAGGTCTCCGTCCTGTCGCCGATGCGGCGTCTGGCGGACCCGGCGAGGCTGCGCCCTGGCGTCGACGGCGGTTATCTGAAGCTGGGAGACCGAAGCGGCCTCCTGCTGCCCCAGGTTGCCCGCGAGCGGGATTGGAACTCGGCCCGGTTTCTCGCGGCCCTGGCCAGTAAGGCGCACCTGTCGGAGAAGGCGTACGCCGATCCCTCGTCGCGCCTGTATTCGTTTCGGGCGCAGGTCATCCGCGAGGCGCCTGCCGCGGCCGCCTGACAGCCCGGCTCGGGGGCCCGCGCTCGCTATACTGAGCCCTGAATGCTCTTACTTTCCGGTCCCCCCGGGTCGGGGAAAACGAGCCGCTTGTTGGAACGGGTCCGCGAGCCGGCGCGCCGCGGCGCCGCGGACGTTCGCCTCCTGACGCCCACCGCCACCATGGCGGAGCACCTGCAACACAGGCTCGCCCGGGAGGGCCTGCTGGTGAGGCCCCGCGTCATCAGCACCCTGTTCCAGTTTGTCGACGAGCATGCGCCGGGGTTCCGCATGGCCTCCGCGGCCACCTTGCGCCACCTGATCGGCCGGGCTCTCCGGGACGATCCACCCGCCGCGTTTCGCCAGGTGCGCGAGTACGCCGGATTTCGCCGGGCGCTCGCGGAACTGATTGAGGAGCTCGGGGAGGCCGGCCTCCCCTCGCATCGCTTGGAGGCGCTGGTGCGCGACCGGGTGCTCGTTTCACCCTACGCCGCGGCCGTCGCCGAGATCTACGCGCGCGTCGAAATGAGGCTCATGGAACGGCGGGAGGTGCTTCGGGCCGGACGGCTTCGTTCCGCCGCCGCCTCGCTTCGTGAGCAGGGTCTGCCAGGCGTTCGCGAGGTGCTGCTGGACGGCTTCTTCACTTTCAGCCGGGCGGAGATCGACCTGATCGTCGCGCTTGCCGGCTGCGCGGACGTCACCGTGACGTTGCCGCATTGGGCCGGCGCCGGGTACTGCCGCGAGGAACTGCTCGCCGCGGGCTTCGTCGAGCAGGTCCTTTCCCCTGTCCGGCCCAAGCCGCTGGAGGTCGTCGCGGCCGCCCCGAATCAGGAAGCCGAGGTCACGGAGCTGGTTCGTCGAATCCTGCTCGAACACCAGGCGGCCCGGGCCTTTCGCGACATCGGAGTAGTGCTTCGCGAGTATCTACCCTATGGCCCGGCCCTGCGCACTGCGTTTGAGCGTTTCGGTATCCCGGCCCGCTTCTACTTCGGAGAACCGCTGGCGCGGCAGCCGGCCGTCCAGCGGTTAATCCGGCTGGTGGACGCTGTACTGGGCGGTACGGATCTCGAGAAGATCGTGGAGTCGCTGCGCATGGCGCCGGCGGGCGCGAAGCTCGACGGTCTCGATTTCGAGATCCGCGCCGTGATTCCGGCCCGCGGCGCCGCGGCGCTCCGCGCGCTTCCGTCGGCGCCCGAGTTCGGCCGCTGGTGGGACTACCTTGAGGCGCTGGAGAAATGGCCGGGGGAAGCCGTCCCGGCCGTTCGATGGGCCCAGCGTCTGACGGATCTGCCCGGCTTTTTCCGCGAACCGTGGTTCACGGACCGCGTGACGCACGAGCGCGCGGGCCTCTGGCGCCTGCACGGGGCCGCTCTCGAAGCCTGGGTCAAGGTCCTGGAGGAAACGGCCGCGGTATTCGACGCCGCGAGGCCGGTGGGCCTCGCGGAGTTCTGGAGCGAAGCCCGCGAGGCGCTGGAAGCCGAGTCCATCCATCTTCGCGACCACCGGCACAACGTGGTCCACGTCATGGACGTCTACGAGGCGCGCCAGTGGGAACTCCCGGTGTTCTTCCTCTGTGGCCTGCTGGAGGGGGACTTCCCGCGCAGGCATTTCGGGAACCCGCTTCTGCCCGACCCGGCCCGCCAGGATCTCTGGCGCGCGGGCTACTTCCTGCGCACTGTCGGCGACGCGCGGGCGGAAGAGGAGTTCCTCTTCTCGCTGGCGCTAAGCCGGGCCACTGCCAAGCTGGTCCTCAGCTTTCCGGAGCACAACCGGGAAGGTGACGAAACGCTGCCGTCCTTCTTCTTGCGGCGCCGGCTTCGAGCTTTGCCGGCCGGCGGCCGGGCGGCGTTCCCGCCGGCGATTCCCATGCCAGGCCGAAGCGCTCCGGCGCCGCGCCCGATGAGGGTTGCGCCGGACGATCTGCGAACCTGGCTGACGGAGCGCTTCGCCCGGCTGTCGCCCAGTAGGATCGAGGCCTACCTCGAATGTCCGTTCCTGTTCTTCGCGCGTGAAGTGCTCGCTCTCGCGGAGCCTCCCCCCGCGCCATCCGATCGGCTCGACTCGAAGACGCAGGGCCAGGTAGTGCATGCGGTTCTGGCGGCGGCCGTCGATGGCCATCTCTTGGAGGCCGCGTTCGCCGAGAAGTTCGCCCGCGCTTGTGAGACCGTGCGGGCGCCCGCGGGCTATCGCACCGAGCGCCTTCGCCTCGAGATGCTGACGAGCCTTCGGGGTTGGATGGAGCAGCCACGCTTGCCGCCGCCCCGGGAGATTCGCGCGGAGCTGGAGGTCAACGCCGATCTCGGCCCCGATCTGGCCGTGCGCGGGCGCCTGGACCTCCTGCACGTCTACGACGGCGGCCGGGCGCTGGTGATCGACTACAAATACAGCTCCGCCAACCGGCTTAGGGAGTATGTCGAGGAGAGCGAAACAGGTGGCCGCCGCGTCCAAGCGGGCCTGTATCTGGAAGCTGTGCGCCAACTCGGCTACACGCCGGCGGGCATGGTCTTCTGCACCCTTCGCAACGGCGTCAAGACGGCGGGATGGCACACCGGGATCGCCGGCATGCCGGACGGAATCACCGCGGCGCTGCCGGAAGTGCTTGCCGAAATCCGTGAAACGGCCATCCGCCGAAGCCGCGAAGCGGCGGAGGCCATCCGTCTGGGGGCCTTCGCGGCCGCGGAGCAAGGCGGCCCGTCGTGCCGGTACTGCGCGTTCGCCGATATCTGCTGGCGGGAAGGCGCGGTGGAGGTTCCGGCGGCCGCGGAGGGAGGGGCGGCGTGACCCCGCGAGAGACGCCGGATCTCGACCACGAACAGCGGGCCGCTGTTGAGCGAACGGGCCAGGACGTTTGTGTGAAGGCGGGCCCCGGCTCCGGCAAGACCCGCGTCCTTACCGAGCGCTTCCATTGGCTGATCGAGCGCGGACACGCCCGGCCCGGCGAGATCCTCACCATTACCTTCACCGAGAAAGCCGCCGATGAGATCAAGGCCCGCCTGGCGAAGCGAGCCGCCGGTGACGACGAGCTGTGCCGGGATCTCGAGCACGCCTACGTGTCCACGATTCACGGTTTCTGCTCGCGTCTGCTCCGGGAACAGGCGATCGCCGCCGGAGTGGATGTCGGCTTCACCGTGCTTGGCGACCCCGACGGACCCGAGCTGCTGGCCGCCGCGGCTGAGCGGGCTTTGGACGAGTTGTTCTTCGAGCAGCCCGATGGCATGCGCGAGCTGATGGAGGCCGTGGCCGTATCCAGCCGCTCCTCGGAGTTCTCCTTCGACATGGCCGCGGCCCTGGCCGGCGTCTACCAGTCCATCCGAGTCGCGGGCGGGGACCTTGCGAAGCCCCCCCCCGAACCGGGG
This sequence comes from uncultured Solibacteraceae bacterium, assembly GCA_964425895.1. Classification (GTDB taxonomy): domain Bacteria; phylum Acidobacteriota; class Terriglobia; order Bryobacterales; family Bryobacteraceae; genus CAYRPT01. Next base: position 8,156 of record CAYRPT010000098.1, read on the forward strand.
GCTCCGGAAGCGGTTCTCGGTGACATCGCCGGGGCGCTATCCCGCTCCCTGGTCCCGGCGGCGAACTGGCGCACTCCGACGCAGCAGGACCAGCACGCCGCGCTGCTCGATTGGTTGGAGCGCGCGCGCGGGGAGTCTGCCGCCGGTGCGCCGCGTCTCCTGGAGGAGCTCTCCGGCAGCATCAACCTGGGCCGGGTGCCCGCGGGCAGCAGGGACGCGATGCGCAATCTCCGCGAAAAGTTGATCCCGCGCGCCCAAAGCGCCCTGGCCGCCGTGCAGCGCGCGCCGCAGCGCCGCCTGCTCTTCGATGCATTGCGCCGGCTCGACCGGCTATACCGGGCGGGCAAAAGGGCGGTTTCCGGCCTGGATTTCACTGACCTTGAAGAGAAGGCGCTCGAGCTCCTGGATCGGGACCCGGCCCTCCGGGAAAGAATCCGCAACCAGTTTCAGTACATATTGATGGACGAGCTCCAGGACACGAACCCGCTCCAGTGGACGATTCTGGAACGAATCCGAAGACCGGGCCGCTTCTTCGCCGTCGGCGACATCAACCAGTCCATTTACGGGTTCCGCGGCGCCGAGCCGCGGCTCTTCGAGGAATTCGAGCGGGAGCTGGCCGGCGCAGGCCGAGAAGTCGACAGCATCACCGGCAACTACCGGTCGCGGCAAGAGATCCTCGACGCCGTCATCTGGCTGACCAAAGGACGGGAAGGCATTTGCGAGCACCAGTTGCAGGTCCGCAATGCGAATCCCGGCCCTGCCGAGGGACCGTATGTCGAGATCCTGGTCGCGAATCCGGAAGATCCGCGGGCCGATGACCTTGAGGCCCGGTGCATCGCCTCGCGGGCGGCGGAGCTCGTCGCGGGCGGCGGAGTTCAGTGGCGGGACATCGCCGTGCTGGCCAGGAAGGCCGGCAACCTGGAGACGATCTCCGCGGCCTTCCGGGAGGCCGGCATCCCGCACGTTATCACTGGCGGCGCCCGGCTGTACGAGACCCGCGAGGCGCGCGATATCGCCCACCTTCTGCACGCCATCGCCAACGTGCGCGACGAGATTCGCCTGGCCGGCGTGCTGCGGTCGCCGATCGGGGGCCTCGACGATGAGACGCTGCTCCGCCTGCATCTCTTCCGTCCCGGCAACCTCTGGGCGGCGGTGGCCGCGTGCGCGGCGGAGCCTCTCGCCGTCCTGCCGGCCGGTCAGGCCGAGCGCGTCCGCTGGATCCACGGCCTGTTGCGCGAGCTGCGCGAGAACCGGGATGAGGTGCCGCCGGACCGCGCGGTCCTCCAGGCGCTCGATGGTTCCGGATACCTCGCGATCCTCGGTGCGCAGGCCCGAGCCAACATCGGTAAAGTCCTGGCAATCCTCCGCGAGCGGTGGGAGACCGCCCCTTGCTCGGCGGCCCAGGCCGCGGCCCTGCTCGACCGTCTGCGGGCCGGGGCCGATCAGCCCCAGGCCAATCACGGCGACAATCGCC
>CAYRPT010000099.1:0-9623 GCA_964425895.1 uncultured Solibacteraceae bacterium
CGGTTGGCTCATGTCGGTGATCAGCGCGTGAAGGCGCTTGTCGTTACGCCGGGCGATCGAGACCATCATCTGCGCCAGACGCCGAGCATCGACCTGACGCTTGACGACCGCGCCGGCGCCCACCTTGACGTCGATCACGGTGGCATCCAAGCCGCTGGCAATCTTCTTCGCCATGATGGTGGAAGCCATCAGCGGAAAACTCTCGACCGTTGCCGTCAGCTCGCGCATGCCGAGGAAGCGGTCGGCCGCGGGCGAAAGGTCGGCCCGCTCGCTGAGAAACGCGATTCCGATCTGGTTCAACTGGATGCGGAACTCGTCCGCGCTCAAATCGGTTCGAAGGCCGGGAATCGATTCCAGCTTGTCGAGGGTCCCGCCCACGGAGCCGAAGGCGCGGCCGCTGACCATCGGAACCACGACTCCCGCCGAGGCCGCGAGCGGCGCGGCGATCATGGCGGTGCTGTCGCCGACGCCGCCGGTGGAATGCATGTCAACCTTTACGCCCGGGACGTTCGACATATCCAGGGGCTTACCGGATTGAAGGAAGTGGCTCGTAAGGGTGGTGACCTCGAGATCAGACATTCCGGAGAAGTAGACGGCCATGAGAAACGCCGACATCTGGTAGTCCGGCACCTCTCCCCGGGCATAGGAATCAAGGAGCGCGGACAACTCCCCCGGAGACAACTCCTGGCCATCCCGCTTTCGCTGGATCAAGTCGACGGTACGCATGGGACGAAACTCAGAGTAGCATCTTTTGTGTTTGAAAGTAAAGGACTTGCCGCTGAACTCCAGGGTTATTCTTGCATTGGATAGGCGAAACTGTATCGCCCGGAAGCCGTCTTGACCACCGCATCTTCCGCCTCCTGATGAAAGCTGGCGATCCCATTCCCTTGAGATAACGGCTGCCCGCTCTCGGTGACCGCGGCGAGCCGCGCTCGCGGCAACCGCACCGTTGCACGCGTGTTGGGCGGGATCTCCAACGACAGCTCGAAGCGGCCGCCACGGAGCGTCCAGGCGGAACTCACCACTCCGTACATCGATTCGTGCCGGGCGCTCACATGGGAGAAGCCGCCTCCCGGGCGGGGCTGGATCACGGTGTGCTTGTAGCCGGGGTTGTCCGGATCGGTATCAATGCCAGCCATGACGCGGTACATCCAGTCGCCGATCGCGCCGTAGGCGTAATGGTTGAAAGAATTCATGCCCTTGTCCTGAAAGCTGCCGTCGGGCTTCTGGCCGTCCCAACGTTCCCAGATGGTGGTGGCGCCCTGCGTAACCGGATAGAGCCAGGACGGGTACTCCTCGCGGTTCAGCAGGAGGTAGGATTCGTCAAGATGGCCGTGGGCGCTGAGTACATGCGGGAGATAGGACGTGCCCACAAAACCTGAGGTGAGGTGCTTGAACTCACGGATTTCCCGGGCCAGCCTGTCCGCCGCCAGCGGACGCACGGAATCCGGGAGCAGACCGAATTGGAGTGCGAGCGCGTAGGCGGTATGGGTATTCTCTCCGACGCGGCCGGTTTCGGTGACGAACTCGCGCCGAAACGCCTCGCCGATGCGGGCGAACAGCGTGGTATAGCTCGCGGCCTCGTCCGGCCTGCCGAGAATCCGGGCGGCTTGGGCCAGCAGTGAGGTCGAGTAGCCGAAGAACGCGGTGGCGATGAGGTCCTTGCCGGTGGTGGCTCCCGGGTAATCGGAACGCGTGGTCGCGAAGGCCAGCCAATCGCCGAAGTGGAAATCCCCGGTCCAGATAAGATCGCTACCCGCCCGTTCCTTCATGTACTCCACCCAGCGGACCATGCTCGGGTACTGACGCTCAAGGATGCGGCGGTCGCCGTAAGTGAGGTAGATCGTCCAGGGAACGATGACCGCGGCGTCGCCCCAGGCGGCCGATCCCGCGGCGGGCTTACCGGGAGCGCTCAGGACGTCCGGCACCACGTGAGGAACAGCGCCGTTCTCCAGTTGATCGGCGGCCACCCCCTGGAGCCACTTCGTGAAAAACGAAGCCACGTCCATGTTGAATGCGGCGGTGCGTGAGAAGACCTGGGCGTCACCGGTCCATCCCAGGCGCTCGTCGCGCTGCGGGCAGTCGGTGGGGACGTCGAGGAAATTGCCTTTCTGGCCCCAGAGGATGTTGCGCTGAAGCTGGTTGACGAGCCGGTTGGAGGTCTCGAACGCTCCCGTCACCGGCATGTCGGAATGGATCACCACGCCGGTCAGGCTTTCGAGGGTTAGCTCGCCCGGATAGCCGTCCACGGCCACGTAGCGGAACCCCTGAAACGTGAAATGCGGCTCGAATGTCTCCGCGGCGCCTCCGCGAAGCGTGTAGCGCACGGTCTGGCGAGCGCGGCGCAGATTTTCGGTGTAGAAGTTACCTTCGCGATCGAGCACCTCGGCGTGACGAAGCGTCACGGTCGCCCCGGCGGGTCCTTGCACCTTCAGCCGGACCCAGCCGACCATGTTCTGCCCCATGTCGACCGCGGTGTCGCCGGCGGGAGTCTTGATGATCTTGACCGGCCGAAGCTCTTCGATCTTGCGAATCGGCGGCCCGGCGGGAGCGACCAGCCGGCTCTTGTCGTGGTCCGCGGACTTCACGCTCGACCAGCTCGAGTCCGCGAATCCGGGCATGCTCCATCCGGGTTTATCGAGGCGGGCATCGTAGGTTTCACCGTGGTAGATCTCCGACATCAGGATCGGCCCGGTGGCCGCCTTCCAGCTCTCGTCCGCGACGATCGTTTCCTCGCGGCCGTCGGCATAGGTAATGTGGATCTGCAATAGGAGGGCGAGGCGGGCGCCGTAGAAGTTGCGCTGACCCTGAAAACCGATCTCCCCGCGGTACCAGCCGTTGCCGAGGAGCACGCCGGCGGCGTTGGCCCCGGGGCGAAGCAGTTCCGTGATGTCGTAGGTCTGGTATTGGAGGCGCTCGCGATAACTGGTCCAGCCGGGGGTGAAGACTTCGTCCCCCACACGCCGGCCGTTCAGGTGCATCTCATAGAGGCCGTGGCTGGTGACATAAGCGCGCGCCCGGAGCACGGGGCCACTGACCTGGAACTCCCCTCGGAGCATGGGCGCGGGGCCCGGCCGGGAGATGTCGTCGGGAAGATCGGGCTCGATCCAGCGGCCCTTCCAATCCGCCGCGTTCAACAGCCCCATCTCCCAGTAAGCGGGCGCGCTCCACTCCGAAGAACGGCCGGCGCTGTCCCACACGCGCACCTGCCAGTAGTATCTCCGGCGGGATTCGAGCAGCGGGCCGTTGTAGGTGCGGTGGGTCGACTCGCCGGAGTCCACCTTGCCGGAGTCCCACACATCCGCCGTGCCGGCTCTGAGTCCGGCCTCGCTGGTGGCCACGCGAACCTGCCAGGCCGATTGCGCGACGCCGCGCGCGTTCGACTCCAGCCGCCAGCTCAGGCGGGGACGGAGTACGTCAATGCCGAGGGGATTGGTCTTATACTCAGTGCGCAGGCCGGCAACGCGCACGTTGGGTTGGGCGGCGAGCTTGGTTGGCATAACCGGCAAGACCCAGGAGAGGGAGATGCCGAGTAGGAGCGTCCCTGCGGAGTGGATGAATCTGGTCACGGCGTAAGTCTCGCACATCACTCTAGCTGCTAGCTCAACGGACAGGAATTCCTCCGCCGCGAATCCGGGACCGGCCAGCCCGTCCCGGGCGTCTCGATTGATTCTCACCCCACGCCTGTGAGAGCATGACAGCCAATCAGAGGTAGCCCATGGGAACACTCGACGCCGCTCTCCAAAAGCACTTTTCTCCGGTCATGGCCAGGAAAGCGCTAACCCTTCTCGACGCCATCCCGAAAGAGGCCCGGACTTGGGCCGAAGCACAGGGCAAAGCGTTGGCCCGGTCGCCCGCCGGCCTGAATCTGCCGCTGCTGGCGACAGAAATTCAACGGAGGTTCGTCCCCGCCGGCTCTACCCCTCAGAACCGCCAAACCATCATCAACGGCCTCACATCCGCCGTCCTGCTCGCCGCAATCGCCGGCATGCCGCCTCCACCCGCCCCCGGGCCTTCGTCGTATTCTGCCAAAGCCGACGCGCGATCCTCTTCAATCGACATTGAAACCAAAAAGCTCGAACGCATGATCCAGAAGCGCTCGCAGCTTTTCGAAATGCTCAAGGGGATCATGGAGAAATACGATGCCACGGCGAAAGGCATTATCCAGTCCCTCGGGCGTTGAGCGCCCTGCCGGCGGCTGGTCCCCTCTCCGCTTCTTCCATTGGACTGAGACCACGCTTGCGCGGGCCAATGCTGGCGTCTCCCTTCCGTGCCGCCGCGGTTGCAGCTATTGCTGCCACGGACAGGACCCAACCGTCTCCCCGGCCGACCAGATCGTCCTGCTCGACGGACTTCGGTCCCTTCCAGCGTCGAAGCGCCTCAAGGTGCTGGAAAAAGCGCGTCGCTTGGATTCTGTCGCTCTACGGGAACTCGGTGAGCCCTGCCCCTTGCTCGAAAACGATGAGTGTCTCGTTTACGCCCACCGGCCGTTGGCTTGCCGGCTCTACGGATCCGCGCAGTCGGCCCAGGGCCGCATCTTTGGCTGCGACGCCGTCCGCCTGCGCCTGGCCTTCACCGGGGCCCGGCTCTTCCAGATCTCGACACTGCTGAAACCCTTCGACCGCCGCCTCGACTCCAAACCGCGCCTCAGCCTGATCGACTGGCTCGCCTCTCTTGAATCCCTGTCCCCCGGCCCTGAATCCTGCGGCGTAGACGCGTCGCAGAAGAGCCCGATCAGTCCGAAGACCTCACCGGCCTTCACAGGCTCATGAGCGCCAGGAGCGTCCCCGCGGAGTGGATGAATCTGGTCACGGCGTTAGCCTCGCACATCACTCTAGCGGATTCGAGCAGCGTTTTGGCGCTGCTGCGCGGCGATGCCCAAGGCTGGCGCAATCAAGATGGCAGGCGCTACCATTGTTTCGAGTGAGCGCGATCGCCGGCATCCACCCCGTAAGGGAAGCGCTGGTCGCCGGGTGCCCGTTGGAGCGGGTCACGGTGGCGCGCGGCCTGGCCGGTCCCCGTATCCAGGAGATTATCGACTTGGCCCGCGAGCGGGGCGTCCCCTTGCGCTTCGAGGAGCGCCGCAATCTGGACCGCATGGCTCACGGAGCCAACCATCAAGGTGTCGTCGCGGTGGGGGCGGCGGCGCGCTACGCGGAGCTGGCGGACGTAGCGGGGCGGGCCGCGATGGTCGTTGCGCTGGATGGAGTTGAGGATCCGCACAATCTCGGCGCAATCATCCGGACAGCGCACGCGGCGGGAGCGGGCGCCGTGCTGATCCCCGAGCGCCGTGCGGCAGGGATCACCGAAACCGTAGCTCGGGCGGCGGCCGGGGCGCTGGCCCACATCCCGTTAGTGCGCGTGGGAAATCTGGGCCGGGCGCTGGATGATCTCAAAGGACGCGGCTACTGGATCTACGGCCTTGACGAGCGCGGGACGGAAGATCACGAGCAAGTCGAGTACGCCGCTCCCACGGTGCTGGTGCTCGGAGGGGAGGGCCGAGGCTTGCATCAGAACATCAGCAAGAGGTGCGACCACCTGGTGCGGATCTCGCTGGCGGGAGGCATCGCGTCCTTGAACGTATCGGTGGCTGCGGGCGTGGCGCTGTTTGAGTGGCGCCGGCGCACGCGCGCGGCCGCAGGACCAGACACCATGGAGTCCAGCCATGCGGGAGCATAAGCGAACCTGGCGCGCGAAGCGGCTTGGGACAGGACTCACGGCCGCGCTACTGACTGTCTCGGCGCCGCTGGGCGCGGCCAATCCGGTCTACGGGCGGCGCGCCATGGTGGTGGCTCAGGAGCCCCTGGCCACCGACGCCGGTGTGGAGGTGTTGCGATCGGGCGGCAACGCCGTGGACGCGGCGGTCGCCGTCGCCTTCGCGCTGGCGGTGACGCACCCCGCGGCGGGTAACCTGGGCGGCGGCGGCTTCCTGCTGGTCCGGCTCGCCGGCGGCGAGACCGCGTTCCTCGATTTTCGCGAGCAGGCGCCGGCGGCGGCGGCGCGGGACATGTATCGGGATGACCGCGGTGAGAGCACTGAGGGCAGCCGCGTCGGATGGCGGGCCGCGGGTGTTCCGGGGACGGTGAAGGGTCTTGAGCACGCCCACCGGAAGTTCGGGAGCAAACCGTGGGCGGAGTTGGTGGGTCCGGCGATCCGGCTGGCGCGGGAGGGGTTTCGCGTGTCCTGGGAACTCGCCCGCTCGCTGCGCTCGAATCGCGCGCTGTCGAGGTTCGACGAATCCCGGCGCATTTTTCTGAACGGCGGCCGGGGATATGAGCCCGGCGATATCCTGCGGCAACCCGAGTTGGCGGATACGCTCGAGCGCATCGCCCGGAGCGGCGCGGCGGATTTCTACGAGGGGGAGACGGCGCGCCGCTTGGCCTCGTCCATGGCCGCCCACGGCGGGCTCATCACTCGCGACGACCTGGCGGCGTATCGGCTTCACGAGCGGGCGCCCTTGCGCGGCCGGTACCGGGAGTACGAAATCCTCACCGCGCCGCCGCCGAGTTCGGGTGGCGTGGGCCTTCTGCAAATGCTGGCCATGTTGGACGGCTCCGGGTATGAAAGGCACGGTCCCGGGGCGGCCGCCGCCATTCACTATGTGGCCGAAGTCATGCGGCGATTCTACGCGGACCGAAGCCAGCATCTGGCTGATCCGGGTTTCCACCGCGTTCCGTTGGCGGGGCTGCTCGCCCCCCGGTACATCGCCGCCCGGCGCGCCTCCATCGACCCCGACAGGGCCACCCCGAGCGCCGCGATTGGTCCGGGCCTCCTATCCCCGGAGGAATCCGCGGAAACCACGCACCTGAGCGTTATCGACCCGCAGGGGAACGCCGCCGCCCTCACCTACACCATCAACGGCGGCTACGGCAGCGGGGTGACCGTTCCCGGCCTGGGTTTTCTGCTCAACAACGAGATGGACGATTTCGCGGCCCGGCCCGGATCTCCTAACATGTTCGGCCTGGTGCAAGGGGAGGCGAACCGCATCGAACCCGGAAAGCGGCCGTTGTCGTCGATGACGCCGGCCATTGTGCTGCGCGAGAACCGGCCGTACCTGGTGCTGGGCGCACCGGGTGGGCCGCGAATCATCAACGGAGTGCTCCAGGTGATCCTGAACGTGGTTGACTTTAAAATGGGAATACAGGACGCGGTGAATCGCCCGCGTTTCCATCACCAGTGGCAGCCCGACAAGCTGTACCTCGAAGACGGTTTCTCGCCGGATACGGTCGAACTTCTGCGCCGCCGCGGACATGCGCTCGAATCGACCGGCGGCGTAGCCTTGGTCGAGGTGATTCTGGCCGGCGGCGACTCACTCCAGGGCGCTACGGACCCTCGGGGGCACGGCAAGGCGGCCGGCTGGTGAGGGGGAGACATCGGCGGCCATCGGGCAACCCTGCGTTGGGACAAGGCGCGGCGGGACGAATTCCATGCGACATCTCATCTCGACACACCTGTTCGTGAATCACCGCTTGACGACGGTCTGGCTTGACCGGATCCGGAGCGCCGGCTTCCCGGCGGTGGAGATCTTCTGCGCCCGGCAACATCTGGATTACCGGGACCGGGCCCAGATCAACGAACTGGCGCACTGGTTCCGGGACTCGGACTTGGAGCTGTGGTCCCTCCATGCGCCGATGTACAACGACGACGTGTGGGGCCGCTCCGGACCCAACGCCGTCATCAGCATCACCGAGGTATCGAAGCCGCGCCGCATCGCCATGTTGGACGAGATCAAGCGGGCGGTCGAGATCGCCGAGAAAATTCCGTTCCGGTACCTGATACAGCACATCGGCGTGGGCGGCGAGGAGTGGGACGACCACAAGAGCGAAGCGGCCTTCACGGCGCTCGAAGACCTGAAGGTCTTCGCCGGACAGCGCGGTGTCAAGATCCTGGTGGAGAACATTCCTAACGCCCTATCGAGCGCCGAGCGGCTGAATCTTTTCATGGAGTCGACCCACCTCGGCATCGACTACTGCTTCGATGTGGGTCACGCCCACATGATGGAAGGAGTGGAGGCCGCCTTCGACCTCATGAAAGAACGGATCCGCTCCACGCACCTCCATGACAACGACGGGCAAAAGGACGTCCATTGGTTCCCGTTCCTGGATGGCAACGGAACGGTCAACTGGAAGCGGACGGCCGAGCTGCTCCGCTCCCGCGGCGATCAATACCCGCTGTTGCTTGAGCTGCGTGAGGTAGCGGGCCTGGCGGAGCCAATCGCACGCGCCCGGGAAACACTGCACCAACTGGAGAACCAGTAGATGAACAGAATCACGATTGCGCAAGCGGACCGGCACGTCGGCGAGACGGTTTCGATCCCCGGCTGGTTGTACAACCTCCGACGGTCCGGCAAGATCCTCTTCCCGCAGCTTCGCGACGGCACCGGCGTCATGCAGTGTGTGGCGGTTAAGGCCCAGTTGCCGGAGGAGACGTTCGAGACGCTGCGCCACCTGACACAAGAGTCTTCGCTGATTCTGACCGGCCGGATCCGCGAGGAGCCGCGGGCGCCCGGCGGCTACGAAATGGATGTGGAAAGCGCCGAGGTGGTGCAGCGGGTGGAGGAGAGTGATCCGTATCCCATCACCCCCAAGGAGCACGGCATCGAGTTTCTGATGGACCAGCGCCACCTCTGGCTGCGGAGCCGCCGCCAGCACGCGATCCTTCGCATCCGGCACGAAGTGATTCGCGCCATCCGCGACTACCTTGACGGCAACGGCTTCACGCTGGTGGATGCTCCGATCTTCACGCCGGCCGCCTGCGAGGGTACAACCACGCTGTTCCCGGTGAACTATTTCGAAGATGAAGTGGTCTACCTCACGCAATCCGGGCAGCTTTACAACGAAGCCACCGCGATGGCGTTCGGCAAGACTTACTGCTTCGGCCCGACGTTCCGGGCCGAAAAGTCGAAGACGCGCCGCCACCTGACCGAATTCTGGATGGTGGAGCCGGAGATGGCCTATGCGACGTTGGACGACGTCAAGCAGGTGGCCGAGGAGATGATCGCGCACGTGTTGGGCCGTGTGCTGGAGAACCGGCGGGCCGAACTCGCGGTGCTCGAACGTGACGTCAGCAAGCTCGAACGGATCCAGCCGCCGTTCCCGCGAATCAGCTATGACGACGCCGTGAACCTGCTGCGCGAGAAGGGCAGCGAGATCGAGTGGGGCGGCGACCTCGGCGGCACGGACGAGACCCTTCTGGGCGAGATCTTCGACCGCCCGGTGATGGTGGACCGCTACCCGGCGCAGGTCAAGGCATTCTACTTCGAGCCGGACCCAGGCCGCCCCGAGGTGGTGTTGGGCGTGGACGTGATCGCGCCCGAGGGGTACGGAGAGATTGTTGGCGGCGGGCAGCGCATCCACGATCTGGATCTATTGCTGCGGCGGATCGAGGAGCATAACCTGCCCCGCGAGGCCTTCAACTGGTACATCGACTTGCGGAAGTACGGGACGGCGCCGCACGCGGGGTTCGGCATGGGCGTGGAGCGCTTCGTCGCGTGGATGTGCGGTCTGGATCACGTGCGCGAAACGATCGCTTTCCCCCGCATGCTCTATCGCACGAGGCCCTGAGAGCGGCGCGGGAGCTCCCTATGCGTCAACACCAGATCGGAATCCTCGGTGTCCCGATGG
>CAYRPT010000100.1:0-9619 GCA_964425895.1 uncultured Solibacteraceae bacterium
GCTGATGGCGTCCTTGAGGGTGCGGCTGCCGGCATCGACGCCGACCACCTTCGCCCCGAGCAGCCGCATGCGGAACACATTAAGCTGCTGGCGCATCATGTCCTCGGTACCCATGTAGACGGTGCAGTCCACCCCGAAAAGAGCGCAGACGGTGGCTGTGGCGACGCCGTGCTGGCCCGCGCCGGTCTCGGCGATGATGCGTCTCTTGCCCATGCGGCGTGCCAGGAGAATCTGCCCGAGGCAGTTGTTGATCTTGTGAGCGCCGGTGTGGAGCAGGTCTTCCCGTTTGAAATAGATTCGGGCGCCGCCCAGTGTCTCGCTGAGGCGCCTGGCAAAGTACAGCGGTGTCGGCCGGCCGGCGTAGTTGCGCAGCAGTTCGGCCAGCTCCGTCTGAAATGGCGGGTCGCGGCGAGCTGCCAGGTAAGCATGCTCGAGCTCTTCGAGAGGCGCCATCAGGACCTCGGGGACGAAGCGTCCTCCATAGGGTCCGAAATGGCCTTTGGCGTCGGGTTGGGCCAGCAGTGATGACATCGTATCTCCCTCTGCGACCGGGGCGGCCCTTCACTCGGGGGCCGGATCGGCCAGCCCCGCCGCCCGAGCGGCGTCGCGGGCAGCCTGAACGAACTCCCTGACGCGCGCTCCGTCCTTCTTTCCCGGAGCCGATTCGAGCCGAGAGCAGGCATCCACTCCCCAGGGGCGGACGAGGCGGATTGCGTCGCCGACGTTGTCGGGCCCCAGGCCGCCGGCCAGGATGATTCTCCGGCCGAGTCCCCCGGCCAGGCTCCAGTCGAACGTGCGGCCCGTTCCACCGTAGAGTGATCCCGCCGGGGCGTCCAGCAGGACCGCCTCGGCCTCGATCGGCGCCAGATCCTCGGCCCGGAACTCCGGTCCGACGGGCACCGCCTGCCACACGCGAAAGCCGGCCGGGGCGCGGCACGCGCCGTGCAACTGGACGACGTCCAGCCCGGCCTCGCGGGCGGTAGCGGCGATCCGCTCCGCCGGCTCGTTCACGAAGACCCCCACCTTCAGGACACCAGCGGGGGCGAGACCGGCCAAGCGCGCGGCGGTCTCGACGGAGATCCATCGCGGGCTCGCCGGATGGAAATTGAAGCCCACCGCGCTGGCGCCGGCGCTAGCCGCGTCCGCCAGATCCACGGCGCAGGTGATGCCACAAACCTTCACCATCATGATGCCAGAGCGCGGAGCGCTTCCTCCGGATGGCTCGACTTCATGAGGTGCTCTCCGACGAGGAAGGCGTGGTATCCGGCTTCGAGGAGCCGGTGGACGTCGGCGGCCTCGTGGATGCCGCTTTCGCTCACGCAGAGGAGACCGGCTGGGATGCGCGGCGCCAGCCGCAGCGAAGTATCGAGCGTCACCTCGAACGTATGCAGGTTGCGGTTGTTGACGCCGACGATCTCCGCGCCGGAGGCGAGCGCCGCCTCGAGCTCGTCTTCGTTGTGAACTTCCACCAGCGAAGCCATGCCGTAGCTGGCAGCCAGCTCGCGCAGTTCGCGCATTTCCCGCACGCCGAGGATGGCGGCGATGAGCAGGATGGCGTCGGCGCCGTGAGCCGCGGCTTCCAGCACGTGCAGCTCGTCGAGCGTGAAATCCTTGCGCAGCACCGGCAGTTGCACCGCATCGCGCGCAGCCTCCAGGTCCGAAAGGCTGCCCCGAAAAAAGCGCTCGTCGGTGAGGACCGAAAGGGCCGCGGCGCCGCCCGCCTGGTAAGCTCCGGCGATCTCGGCGGGGCGGAAGTCGTTCGTCAACAGGCCCTTGCTGGGTGAGGCCTGTTTGATTTCCGCGATGATGGCTGGTGTTCTCGCCCGGAGAGCCGCGTCGAAGGAACGCCGCTCGCCCACCCGTTCCGAGGCCCTGGCGGCAAGTTGGCTCCGGTGCGGGCGCAACTCGTCCAGCGCCGGGTATTTGGCGGCGACGATGCGGGACAGAATGTCCGGAACCGTTTGAACCATCGGGGGAAACCCACATCTTACCACCGCCGCCCCGGACCTCATCGGCGAGCGCCGCCCGCGGGCGCCGTCAGGCTGCCAGCCAGCAGCCGCAGAGGGCGGTAGACGTAGTAGCAAGGCCACAGGGGCCGGGGGAGGCGCAGCGCCTCCCATTCGTTGGTGGTCGGAGTCACCAGCAACCCCGAATAGTACTTCCAGCGGCGCAGGCGGCTATCGATCCAACTGCCGGTATAGCGAACGATCTGGCCGGTCGTGGGTTCAGCGCGTCCGGCGTCCGATGCGAGCCGGAGGGCGACCCATCGCGCGGAGGCGACGACACCGGGGTCCCGCAGCGCCGCCCCGTGGAGACGGTGTCCGGCATTCACCTTCAGCAGCTCGGCGAGCAGCAGCGCCGCCAGTAGCAGCGGCTTTCGAAGCCCCCGGGCGGCGCAGCGTTCCTCCGCGCGGTCCCACAGATCGGGCCGCCCGTCCGCGAGACGCGCCAAGTCAGCCAGCCACGAGAGCCGGCGCCACCAGTGCTTGGCGGCATGGAAACAGAGATAGGACAGCAGATCGGCGTCGTCCAAGGTCCGCACGCGGCGGCCCTGCCACTCCTGGACGGCGAGACGGCGCCGGGCTTCCTCGATCCGGAAGGGCTGGGGGTAGAACGAAGGCGCAAGCGCCCAGTGGAGATCCACGTCGATGCCACCCGGAGTGAGGAACGAGAGTTCCCCGCCGTGGCGCGTGGGGGGAAAGCGCTCGGGATGCGGGACGTTCACCTCGGGCCGGTACCCGAGCTCGATCAGGCACAACCGCGCTCCCTCGACCTGGTCCGGCGCCACCAGGACGTCCAGATCGTAGTACGCGCGGAGGCCGGGATCGCCGTAAAGCTTCTCCGACAGTAACGGCCCCTTGAACGGGATGACCGAAATGCCGTTTGCTTCGAAGCGGTCGAGGATCTCCGCCAACCGTCTGGAGAGCAGGAGGTGCCGGGCAGCGTTGTCGCGGTGGGCGGATTCGAGGCGCCTGGCGAGCCAAGGCGCCACGCCGCCAGGAGCCGCCTCTCGCATCGCCTCGAACAGGAGAGCGCCGGCGGCGTTGGACTCGGCCAGGTGCGCCAGCGTCTTCCATTGCACAACTCCCTCGAGCCGGCTGCGAACCGCCGCCATTTCCTCGCCAGCCGCGCGGGGGCGGCACGCCAGCAGCAGCAGCGCCGCTTCGGGAGACACCGGAGAGCCGATGGCCTCTTCCTTCATGGGACAGGTTGAATGGAGACGGCATCCAGCCAGACCCGGCCGCGAACCCTGCTCTCCATGCCAGGCGAAGGGTCGCGGCGCAGTTCGACGCGCACCGCCGCGCCCGGCTCGCGGACCTTGAACAGGAGGCTCAATTCAGTCCATTCGGAGCCAGCTTCAACCGCCGGGGTTCTCTCATCCAGGCCCGAGGGCGGCGCTTCGCCGGCAACGCGCAGGTAGACGCCCTGATCGGCCGTGAGATCGCTGGTCCGAAGCATCGCCTGAAACCGGTAGCGGCCGGCGGGCAGGAACGCCACATTCGAAACATGGTGAAAGGCGAGGTTCGTCTTGCCGTCAAATTCGACGCGGAGCGAGGCGTGGCCCTCGCGTGCCATTTCCGGGTCCCGGGCTACGCTCGCACCGCTGGCAGCCGTGATTCTCCAGTCGAGCGGCGTTCCGCTGATCTCTTGCTCGAAACCGCCGTTGTAAACAAGATTCGACGCCGGGTAATCCCCGGCCCGCGATCCAATGACGCCGCTCCAGATTCTGACGGCATCCGGGTACTGGCCACGGTTCCAGAGAAGACGCACGTACGCTCCGGCCGATGCCTCGTCGGCGAGTCCCCGATCGGCGAGCATACGCCAGCCCTTGGCGGCGGATTCCGGCTCGGCCCAGGAGGCGAGGTCTGTGAACCAGGCGCGCCGGGCGCGGGGGTCGTCGGGGAGACCCAAGCGTAGCACCTCGTCCGGAGGGATCTCGAAGCGGCGGTAGGTGCTAAAGACAATGCTGTCGTAAACCGCAGCGAGCGACAGCACGCGGGCGAACAGCGGCAGGGCCTCCCCAACGTTGCCCGGTCCCAGGTGGTAGTTGGCGGCCCGCACCAGTACGGGTGGAATCGCGGGGCCCAGTTCAACCGCCCGCCGGAAGCAGGATTCCGCCTTGGCGGGGTCAGCGACGGCGGCGAAATAGTCGCCGAGATCACACCAGCGATTCGGATCGGCCGGATCGAGACGGATGGTGGCTTGAGGATGCCCGCTCCGAACCGCTGGCGCAACGTAGAGGGCACTCACGGCGGCGGGCAACTTCGAAGTCAGACCCCAGGGATTTCCCTGAAGCACGCCGCCAATGCCGAGGACACCTAAGCCGGCGCTCAGAGATATCACTGTGGCGGTCCAGCACGCCCACCTTATTCTCCCGGGGGTCAACACAGCAGTAGGTTGATCAACCTAAAGATTAGCGGAAATGAGGACGAAGGATGGACTGAATCTGTAGACATTTGTAGACGTCTCTGTTTCGATCTGGGCGTCCGCCGGGAGTTCTCCCGGCTCCGGAAGGTACCGAAACCTGGGACAAAAAGGGCGGTAGCTTGGCCGGACGCAAGAACAAGAAGGCCAGAGTAAGGAAGCGGAGAAGCCGGCAGGCGGAAGAGGAATGGGAAGCGGCGGATGACATCGAAAGACAACTTGAAGCGCATGGTGAGCTTTCGGCTGTCCGAGGAGGAGTATAAGCAGTTCCTCGCGGTTTGCGACGCCTACAACGCCCGTAGTCTGTCGCAGGTGGCGCGGCACGCCATGCACGAGTGGCTGCTCGCC
This sequence comes from uncultured Solibacteraceae bacterium, assembly GCA_964425895.1. Classification (GTDB taxonomy): domain Bacteria; phylum Acidobacteriota; class Terriglobia; order Bryobacterales; family Bryobacteraceae; genus CAYRPT01. The sequence goes on from CAYRPT010000100.1 coordinate 4,774, forward strand.
CGCGAAGAGGAAAGGGCCGACGATATGGCGGCGAAGCTGGATCGGCTCGAGCGGCGGATCCAGGTGCTGTCGACCCGAATCGATCAGCTTCTGCCCTGGGAGTCGGGGAAGTAGATGAAGCGGGCAGGCCGGTTTGTGATGGGAATGGCTCTGCTGGCCGCTGGCATGCGGGCGGCGGAAGTCTACACTCTGGGCCCCGACGACCAGGTCGTCATTCGGGCCTTGGATATTGAGGAGTTTCCCCGAGACCCAATTCGCATCGACGGACGTGGAGAGATTAGCCTTCCGCTGCTCGGACGTATCCGGGCAGGAGGAAAAACAGTCGATCAACTGGAGGCTGAGATTGCTCTGGCCCTGCGGGCGTACCTGTTCGACCCCCAAGTTACGGTATCGGTGTCCGAGTTCCGAAGCCGGCCGGTGTCGGTCTTCGGGGCGGTGGGACGTCCGGGCGTGCTGCAACTGCGTGGACCGAAGACCCTGTGGGAGGTTCTTTCCGATGCCGGGGGATTGAAGGCGGATGCGGGCAATACGATCCGAATAGCCCGCAGGCTTGAGTATGGTGCGATCCCGTTGCCCGGCGCTCACGTCGACGAGACGGGGAAATACAGCGTGGCCGAAGTGGACGTTCGGTCGGTGATGGACATGACCAACCCGGAAGAGAACATCCAACTTCTCGATAACGACGTGGTTTCGGTGTCGCGCGCCGACATTGTCTACGTGGTGGGCCATGTCCATCGGGCGGGTGGTTTCGTGACCAACGGGTCCATCTCCCTACTGGAGGCGCTGGCGCTGGCCGGCGGGTTCCTGCCGCACGCCGCGCCCGGCAAGGCGCGCGTGCTGCGAGTACAGGATGGCGGAGGCAGCCGGCGCCAGATTCCAGTGGATCTGAAGCGGGCGCTGCGCGGCGAAAGCGAGGATATTCGCCTTGAGCCGCAGGATATCCTGTTCGTCCCGAACGACGCGTGGAAGGACTTCGGCATCAAGCTGGCGACCACGGCGGCCGCCGCCGCTACCGGCGCGGGGATCTACCGGGGACTGCGGGTGTACTGAATGCGCAACACAGCCGGACCCAGCCCATCCGAACCGGATCTGACACGGCTCGCCGGAGAAGCGCAGAGGGACACGTCCTACCCTGCGCCTTACGGGTATCCGTATCCGCGAGACCTGACCGCGGACACCGGGACCGGAGGCCTGCTGGAGTACTGGCTCATTCTCAAGCGGCGCAAGGGCGCGGTGATCCTCATCGCGATCCTCGGAGCGCTGGCCGGATTCCTCCATACGCTTCCGCAGACTCCGGTGTACCAGGCGAACGCCAGCATCGAAGTCCAGGTCGTCAACCGGGACTTCCTGAACATGCGGCAGGTGAATCCGGTGGAGCAGTCGGCGAACTCGTGGGACAACAGCGATATTCAGACGCAAATCGAGATTCTGCTGAGCAAGACGCTGCTCGACCGGGTGGCCGCGAAGTTCGATCCCGAGCCGTCCGGGGATTCGGCGGGAGATTCCGGGCGGCTGTGGGACTGGCGCCGGCTGCTGCATCTTCCCGACGACCATCCGGAAGCGCGCCGCCGGGAGGCGCTGTCGATGGCGGTCTCGAGCGTTCAGGCGGCGTCCCGGGAGCAAACCCGGATCATTGAGATCGCCGTTGATTCGAGCGACCCCAAGCTGGCCGCCGATTTCGCCAACGCGCTGGCCAACGATTTCATCGACTACAATCTCGAAACCCGCTGGCAGATGACGCAGCGGACCGGCGAGTGGCTCTCCCGCCAACTCGAAGAGCAGCGTGTGAAGCTGGAGCAGTCCGAGGACCGCTTGCAGGCCTACGCGCGCTCTTCCGGTCTGATGTTTTCCGGTGAAAAGGAGAACGTGGCGGAGGACAAGCTGCGGCAGTTGCAGGAAGCGCTTTCCGCTGCGCAGGCCGATCGTATCGCCCGCCAATCGCGCGACGAACTCGTGCGCTCCAGTCCAGCCGAGGCGCTTCCCGACGTGGTTGACGACGCCTCGCTGCGGGGCTATCAATCGCAACTGACCGATCTGCGGCGCCAGGAGGCCGACCTGGGCACTACTTACACCGCCGGTCACTCCAAGCGGCGGCGCATCCAGGCGCAAATCAAGGCCATTGAGGAGGCTTTGGAGCGGGAGCGGAGCGCCATTCTCGGACGAATCCGCAATGACTATGACGAGGCTGTGCGGCGCGAGAAGCTGCTCCAGGCCAGCTATACATCGCACGCCGCACTGGTGACCGAGCAATCCGCGAAAGCGGTTCAGTACAACATTCTGAAACGTGAAGTGGATTCGAACCGCCAGCTCTACGAGACGATGTTGGAGCGGGTGAAGGAGGCTTCGGTGGCGGCGGCGTTGCGTGCCAGCAACGTCCGCGTGGTGGACCCCGCCGAGGCGCCCGAGGCGCCCTACAAGCCCCAGGTTCGATTGCACGCGCTACTCGGTCTGCTCGTCGGCGGATTCTGCGGCGTTGTGTTCGTCATCGTGAACCATTACCTGGACCGGACGGTGCAGCATCCGGGCGAGCTGAGGTTTCACGCCAACCTGCCGGAACTGGGCGTCATCCCGGCAGCCGAGAAGGCGGTGGTCCGCGTCGTCTATCGCCCCCGTGGGGCGCGGCGGGTGGCCGGCCCCGAGGCCACGAAGGCGGTCGCTCAACGGGAACCAGTAGCGGTGGAGATGATGGCCCGGCGGAAGAGGTCCTTGGCCGCGCAATCGTTCCGGTCGACGGCGACGTCGATCCTGTTCTCCGCCGGCAATGGACGGAGGCCCCGGGTGCTCACCGTAACCAGTCCCCAGCCGGGCGAGGGCAAGACGACGGTGGCGTGCAACCTGGCCGTGGCGCTCGCCGAGATCAACCGGCGCGTTCTCCTGATTGACGCCGACCTGCACCGGCCCAGGCTGCACGCTGTCTTTCACCTGGATCCGGCGCATGGTCTGAGCGAGTTGCTGGCCGGGCAGGGGCCGGTGACGGCCGAGTCGTTGAACGGATCGGTCCGCGCGTCTTCCATTTCGAACTTGTACGTGCTGCCCAGCGGGGCGCCCGCGCCCGGAGCGGGGAACCTTCTGTTCGCCGAGCGCCTGGCCGCGCTGATCGAGTACTTCTCGCGGAACTACGAGGCGGTGCTCATTGACACGGCTCCGATGCTCCAGATTCCCGACGCGCGGATTCTCGGCCGCCTCTCCGATGCGGTGGTGCTCGTTGTGAAGGCGGGCATGACGACGCGGGACATGGTCCTTTCGGCGCGGGACCGTTTCGCTGAAGACGGGACCATCGTCCTTGGTTCCGTTCTGAACCAATGGAACCCAAAGCGCAGCGGCGCCTACGACTACTACGAGAAGTACTACGCCCGCACGTGAAAGACAGGTTGGCCCAGCAATGACCACCGCCCTGCCGGCCGATCCGATCGCGGCTCTCCCCGCCGGGAGCGAGGTGGGCTCGCTGGCCCGCAGCGGCGCATGCTGGACATTCGGGATGGTTGTATCCCGGCAGGCGCTCAACCTGGGCGCCACCGTGATCCTCGCGCGACTGTTGAGCCCGGCTGACTACGGGCTGGTGGCCATGGTGATGACGCTGACGGCGTTCTTCCAGTTCTTCTCCGACATGGGGCTGTCGTGGGCCACGGTGCAGCGGAGCGCCGTCACGCGGCAACAGGTGGACAATCTGTTTTGGGTGAACACGGCGTTCGGGGCGGTGCTTTGGGTCGCGTGTGCGCTTGCCGGACCTCTACTGGTCCGGTTCTACGGAAGGAGCGAGCTATCGCCGCTGGCCGCCGCCCTCGGGGCCGGATTCCTGTTGGGCGGGGTGGCGGTGCAGCCGACGGCGCTGTTGCGGCGGCAGATGCGTTTGAGGGCGCTCGCTCTGATTGAGGTGGCCGCGCGGGCTACGGGCGCGGCGGCGGGCGTGGCCATGGCGCTCGCCGGTTTCGGCTACTGGTCGCTGGCCGGCCAGGCCTTGGTGGTGCAGGCGGTGGTGGCAGCGCTGGCGCTGCTGACCTCCGAATACCGCCCGGGAACACCCCGCCGCGGCGCGGGAACCGGCGCTCTCATAAAGTTCGGCGGTTATCTGGCGGGCTTCAGCGCGATTGTTTATGTTGGTCGCAACCTGGACATGGTCCTCGTGGGTAAGTGCTTCGGTCCGGACCAGCTCGGCTTCTACTCGCGCGCGGCCTTCCTGATGACTCTGCCGGCCCTGCTCGCCACGGGAAGTCTGAGCGGCGTAATGATCCCGGCGCTGTCGGCGCTTCAGCACGACTGCGAGAGGATGGGCGCCGCCTATCGGTCCGCACTCAATGGGATCGCCCTGATCGGGTTTCCCGTGGCCGTCGGACTGGCCGTCACCGCGCCCGAGGTCGTGCGGCTGGTCTACGGAGAGCGTTGGGCACCCGTCGTGCCGATCCTTTCTTGGCTATCGATCGCCGGCTTGTTCTTGCCTTCAGGCGCCACCTATGGATGGATATATGTTGCGGCGGGCAAGACGCGCGGGCTATTCCACTGGGGGCTGTGTCAGACGTGCTTCTTGGCCGGCGGATTGCTGATCGGCTTGCGCTGGGGTGTTCTTGGAGTGGCCGTGGCCCAGACGGTCGCTTCGATGGTACTTACCGTTCCATCACTCTGGCTGGCGCACCGGGCCGCCGGGATCGGGTTCGGACCCACGATGAGGCGACTGGCCTTTCCTTTCAAGTCCAGTCTTGTCATGGGCGCGATCAGTTGGCTCTTCGGACAACTAACAGTGTCGTGGGGATTCGGATGGGAAGCGACGCTGGCAGCCAAGGTCATCGCCGGGGTGGCGGCGTACGCGGCGCTGTGCCGGCGCGAAGTGCTGTGTTTGCTGTCACCGGAG
>CAYRPT010000101.1:0-9557 GCA_964425895.1 uncultured Solibacteraceae bacterium
CATTCGGCCCAGGGAAGGGTCCGCACGGCACAGGCGCATGTTCAAGATCGGATTTCACACGGATGCGTTCAACTCCAGCTATTGGAGTTTCGGGCAATGCTTGGATTGGGCCAGAACGAACGGCCTGGCTTACATCGAGTGCGGCGCCATCGACGGCGTCAGTTGGATTCACGGACTGGGCTACCAGCCGCACGTCGCGCTCTGGGAGGACCCCATCCTGATGCGGAAGAAGATGGAGCGCTACGGCGTCCAACTGTCCCAGATCGATGCCGCATTCCCGCTTTCCCTGCCCGAGGGCGCAACCCTCGGCGTGGAGTACGTGCTGCACACCGTCCGCTGGGCGAAACTCGCCGGCTGTCTGCGGGTCGACACGACGGACGACCGGCGCCGGCCGGAAGGCGCAACGGATCAGGAAGCGCTCGACCACATGCGCCGCATCTACCGGAAGCTGGTCCCGCTGGCCGAGGAGTACGACGTAGTCGTTAACATCGAGCCACACGGCTACTACACCACGAAGCCTGACTTCATGGCCGAGATGCTCGCCTTCGTCGATTCCCCCTACCTGCGAATGAACATGGATACCGGGAACACCTTCATCGCCGGACAGGATCCGGTGGCCTTCCTCGAGCGGTTTCGAGACCGCGTCAGCCACGTGCATATCAAGGACGTCAGCGAGTCGCTCGCGGCGGCGGCGCGCGGGGAACTCACCGGCATCGCCGTCTCGCACTGCGCCGTCGGGGATGGGGTGAACGCGAACAATATACGCGGTTGTCTCGCGCTGCTGCGCGACGCGGGCTATGCGGGCGTCCTCTCGATTGAATGCGAAGGGCAGGGGGGACCGATGATCGAACGGAGCCTGGCCTGGGTGCGGCAGGAGATCGAGGCCCGGAGCGGAGGTATGGGATCGTGAAGAAGATTTCTCTGGCGGCCTTCCTGCTTTTCGTGCCGGCGGTTGGCTTCGGGGCCGAGCCGGTGCGCGCCCTGCTCGCGACGGGCTGGTACGACCATTCGTTCCTCGATCCGGTTCCCGCCCTCGCTGAGCTGCTCGCCGGCGGCGGCCTCACCGTGAGGGTGACCGAGAAGCTGACGCCGGAAGCGCTCGAGGGCGCCGACGTGCTCGTTGTGCTCTACAACGGACCGCGCTGGGAGAGCGCCACGGAACAAGCCGCGGAGCGGTGGATGTCCGGGGGCGGCGGGATGGTCACCATCCACGGCGCCACCTACGCTTTCGGCGGCGTCGAGGTGCGTGAAGTGAAGTTCCGGAAGAGCGGCATCCTCGAACCGCCGTGGGAGGCGTTCGTGCGGATGATCGGCTGCCGCTGGCCCGAGGAAAAGCTCGGCCACGGGAAGCGCCACCAGTTCGCGGTGCGGTTCACGGACCGGGACCACCCGATCGCGCGGGGCCTGCCGGCATCCTTGACGGCCGATGACGAGCTGTATCACCGGGTGGAGATGCTCCCTCATGCACACATCCTCGCCACCGCGTTCAGCGATCCGGCGACCGGCGGCACGGGGCGTGACGAGCCGATGATGTGGACGACCGCCTTCGGGAAAGGCCGCGTCTTTCACACCACGCTGGGACACGATCCGCAGGCCATGCGGGCCCCGGCGTTCGCCCAACCGGTGGTCCGCGCGGTCGAGTGGGCGGCGGGCCGGCGGTAGGGGTTACGGAACGGAGGGGCTTCGGCACCGGACAGGCTCTATCATGGGTGAGTGAACCTTTCCGGCATTCTTCCGGCCGTGGTAACGCCGATCGATCAGGACGAGCGCTTTGCCGCGAGCCCGTTCGAACGTCTTTTGGAGCGCCTGTACGCCGCCGGCGTCGACGGCGTCTACGTGGGCGGACACACCGGCGAGGGCCTGGCGCAGCCGCTGCCGGAGCGCGAGCTGGCGGTCGAGGCAGCCGTCCGCAACTCGCCGGCCGGCAAGCTGGTGGTGGTCCATGTGGGCGCCCACCGCACGGCCGACGCTCTACGTCTCGCGCGCCACGCGGCCAAAACCGGCGCCCACGCCGTGAGCAGCCTGCCGCCCATCGGGAGCTATTCGCTCGAGGAGGTCAAGAGCTACTACGCCGCGCTGGCCGCCGCCACCGATCTGCCGGTGCTCGTCTACTACTTCCCCCAGTATTCTCAAGCCATCGGAACGCTGGAGGCTCTGCGGGACCTGCTGGCGATTCCCAGGGTCGCGGGTCTTAAGTTCACCGGATTCGACCTGTACAGCCTCTCGCGGCTGAAGCTCGGGGGCGCCGTAGTGTTCAACGGGCATGACGAAGTGCTGGCCGCGGGCCTGCTGATGGGCGCGGACGGCGGCATCGGCAGCTTCTACAATCTCGTGCCGGAGCTGTTCGTGGACGTGTACCGCCACGCGCGGGCCGGCGATTGGACGGGCGCCCGGGCCGCGCAGGATCGAATCAACGAGTTGATCGAAATCACGCTGCGGCTGCCCTACCTGGCGGCGATTAAGCGGATGCTCGAATGGTCGGGCATCACCTGTGGTCCGTGCGTCGCGCCCCGCCGGCGGTTGAGCCAGGCGGAAGAGGCCAAGCTGGCCGAATGGCTGGCCGCGTCGAGCTTCGCCGGTTCACTGTTCGCGCGCCCACGGGGTTGAGAGAGCCCGCGCCCTACGGCAGAACGCCCGCGCCGCCCGGCAGACCGGGGGGCCGCTGCTTCCGGGCAATGGCGACCTGGCCGATGGTGTAATACTTGTCGCGGTCCAGCCAGTCGAGATGGCGGCACAACCACGGCAGGATCAATCCAAAAGGCAGTGCGAGCAGAGGCCAGACGAGCAGGCGCGGGAAGGGCTGGAAAAACTCCAGCAAATCGATTGATTTCCGGCCCATGAACCAGAAGTAGCCGCCGATGGGAAACCGTTCGAGGACCTCGAAGCCGCCTTCCTCCAGCAGCCGTTCAAGGCCGTAACGGCTAAACCGATAGAAGTCGTTGGGCATCTGGTGCTCCTCCCACATGGTGGGGACCACGATGAGGAGCAGACCCCCGTCGCGCAGCACCCGGTTGAGCTGGTGGAGGGTCTTGCGCGGATACGGCGTGTGCTCGAGGACGGCGTTGCTCATCACTCCGTCGAACGTGCGCGGGGAGAACGGCGGATCCTCGGTGTTGGCCAAAGCGTCGATCCCCTGGTAGCGCCAGTCCGGTTCGCCGACGCCGAGGTCGATCGCGATGTAACGGCTCCCGGCAGCCTCGAACACCGGCCGGTACTGGGCCTCCCCGGCGCCCGCATCGAGCACGCGCGCGGACGGCGGCAGCAGACGCGCGAACCGGGCCACCGTTTCGCGCATGAGCGGATCGAACGGGTTGATCTGATCCAGGATGAACCTGGGGATCAGGCGGCGTGCGATACGGACAATTCGGCGGTTCAGCACGGCGGGGTCAACCTCGCGGCTGATGCGGCGCCCGCCAACAGCCTGGCGGGCGACATCCCGGTGGCGCCGTCGCAGGCCAACTAGCGACCCAGCGCCGCTCGCGCGGCGTCCGCCGGCGCGCCGTCCAGTGGATTCGGCAAGCCGCGCTCGGCGTGGTAGCCGGGACGGACCCGCTCCACCACCTGCGCCACCGGGCGCTCCAGTACGTCGAAAAACGGCTTCGGGTACACTCCGATCCAGAAGGCCCAGGCGATCAGGGGAGCGAAGTAGGCGATCTCCCGGAGGTTGAGGTCCTTGAGACCGAGGTTCTTCTCCTCCGCGTGCCCCAGCATGGTGCGCTGGAAGAGCCACAGCAGGTATGCCGCGCCGAGCACGATGCCGATGGCGCAAGCGAGCGCCCAATAGAACGTCACTTCGTAGACGCCGCGCAGAATGGTGACTTCCCCGATGAAGCCGTTCAGCGGCGGCATGCCCATCGAACTGAGCGCCGCGATCAGAAACACGATCGTGAACAGCGGCATCGCCCGCATCAGCCCGCCGTAGTCCTGGATCATCCGCGTATGGCGCCGCTCATAGACGACACCGACGATCAGGAACAGCATGCCCGTGGAGATGCCGTGGTTGATCTGCTGGAGGATGGAACCCGCGATGCCCGCCGGGTTGAGCGCAAACATGCCAAGCGTCACGAAACCCATGTGGCTCACCGAGGAGTAAGCCACCAGCTTTTTCCAATCTTTCTGCATCAGGCACACGAGTGCGCCGTAGACGATGGCGATGATCGACAGCGCGGCGACAATCGCGAGGATCGTGGGATCCTTGGCCGCTTCGGGCAGCAGGGGCAGCGAGAACCGCAGGAAACCGTACGTTCCCATCTTCAGCAGGACAGCCGCCAGAATGACGGAGCCGGCGGTGGGCGCCTCGGTGTGCGCGTCCGGCAGCCACGTGTGGAACGGGAACATCGGCACCTTCACCGCGAAGCCGATAAACAGCGCCCAGAACACCCACCACTCCATCACCGGGGAGATTTCCATCCGCATGAGCGATGCGATGTCAAACGTGTGCAGGCCGGTCTGCCGGCCGTGCTCGAAATACAGGGCCAGAATGCCCAGCAGCATCAGGATGGAGCCGACCAGCGTGTAAATCACGAACTTGATCGCCGAGTAGACGCGCCGCGGACCGCCCCAAATCGCGATGATGAAGTACATCGGCACCAGGACCAGCTCCCAGAAGACAAAGAACAGGAAGAAGTCCAGAGCCATGAAGACGCCCAGCATCCCTACTTGCAGCAGCAGGAAGTAGGCGTAGTATTCCTTCAGCCGGTGCTCGATCGCGCTCCACGAACACAGCACGGAGAGGAAGCCCAGCAGACCGGTCATCACCACCAGCAGGAGGCTGAAGCCGTCGATGCCCAGGTGGTAGGAGGCGCCGATAGCAGGAATCCAATCAGCGCGCTCGACGAATTGGAAGTCCTTCGTGCGGTCGAAGGCGAAGATCAACGGTAGACAAACGAGGAAGCCGGCCAAGGAGACCACATTGGCCCACAACTTCACGGCTCTGGGGTTCGAGGAAGGGATGAAGAGGAGAACCAACAGGCCGGCCAACGGGGTCCAGAGGATGATCGACAGAATGTGGTCCATGAGAGAGGCTGTAGAAAACCTGATTCTATAGGATGGGCGCGGGCAGGGGCAATCGGATGGATCGCCGGTGAGCGGAAGCCGTTGCTTTCACACTCCCGGCGAAGCCGCCGCCGGCAGCGGCGATTCGTTACCCGCCCGAAAGCACGGGACAGCTTTCTGCTGCGGGCTCAGTTCGCAGTCGGGGCGTGCTGAGCGGTGGCCATGATGGCGCCCGAAAGGGAAGCGTTGCTCCGGAACCGCTGCGCGATCCATTGCGCCGTTTGCCGCACCAACTCGGGCACGTATTGAAGCGGGGAACCGGTACCGGGAATGTAGCTGGTGGACAGGTCGAGCATGGCGCCCAGGAGCCGCCGATGAATCTCCTGGTCCAACTGGTGAAGAAATCCCCGGGCTGCCGAAGGCTGCTGGTGCTGCAGGAAGACCAGGCGCCGCATGTCGGAGTTCCACAACTGATAGGTCTGGTACAAGGCTTCCCACAATTCGTCGTCGCGCGTCAGGGCGTTCCGGACCGGAGCGAGGGGGCCGGTGGACCGGCGAAACGGAAAGTAGGGCACGTAGAAACCGCGGTCGTCAGGGTAATACTCGAACATCTCCGCGGCGCCCAGAAATGGTGGCACCTCCTGCCCTCCCCAGCGGGTGGAGACTCGAAGCCAAATCACCTGTCGGCCAAATTGGACAGCGCTCTCACCGACGGGAAAACGGCGACTCAACAGATACCGCCGCGCCTCACCGTTAGCCCAGCCGGGGATATCCAGCCGCCGCCGCTCCATCATCCGGGTTTCCCTCCTCGGGGCGCTGGCGCATGACGTACACATGGTCACCTCCTGGCCGAAAGCCGTTTCCTTTGCGGCTCCCGGCCGTCCACAGTATAGGCCACGATAGCTCGCAATAGGCATTCGAGATCCGATACTCGACGTCAATCCTTACGTCGAGGTATCGCCGGCGCGTTGGTGTACAATATGGTCGAGTTTCAGATCTTGTTCGCCAGGTGGACACATGAATCAGGAAATCACACGTCGCAGTCTGGTCGGGTCAGCGGCGCTGGCGGCCGGCGCCGGCATCGTCGGTGTAGGCGGAGCGGGCGCCAAAGAGCACGATACCGCACGGATCCTCAACTACAACGAGAAGATGGAGTATCGCCCGCTGGGCAAGACGGGGCTTATGGTGTCCGCGGTCTGCCTCGGAGGACACTGGAAGCGGCTCGAGACGATGCTCGGTCCCGATTTCGTGGGCGAGGGCTATAAGCGGGAAGACTTCGACAACGTCAACGACGCGAGGTTCATCGCCAACCGCACCGAGGTCGTCAGCCGCTCGATCGACGCGGGCATTAACTATGTCGACGCCTGCGCGGGTCCGGAGATCCTGGCCTACGCCAAGGCGCTCCGGGGACGCCGGCAGAAGATGTATTTTGGCTACTCCTGGCACGTGCGTGAGTCGCGGTTCGCCGAGTTCCAGACCGCCGAGGCTTTGCTGGGCGGCCTCGACGAAGGGATGAAAGAGGCGGGCCTGGACTACATCGACTTCTGGCGCATCTCGCTGCCGATGACCCGGGTCAGCTCGCTGGGTGAGTTGAAACGCGTCGAGGAAGGGGCGGCCGGAGCCCTGATGAAGGCCAAGAAAGCGGGGAAGATCCGGGTGGGCGGAGTGTCCACCCACAACCGGACCTGGCTTGCCCAGCTCATCAAGCAGTATCCCGAACAGATCGAGGCCGTGCTGTTCCCCTACACGGCGGCCACCAAGCAGCTTCCGAACGACAGCATCTTCGAAGTGGTGCAACAATACCGCGTCGGCGTGTTTGGCATCAAGCCGTTTGCCGACAATTCGCTGTTCGTGGGTGACAGTTCACTCCAGGGGCAGCACCGCGATGAGGACGACCGGCGCGCGCGCATGGCCATCCGCTACATACTCGGGAATCCCGCCATCACGGCGCCGATCCCGGGCCTCATCAATGCCCACCAGGTGGAGAACATGGCGAAGGCGGTGGCGGAGCGTCGCGAACTCGATCGCGAAGAAAAGGCGGAACTGGACGCCTTCGGGCGGCATATGTGGGCGCATCTCCGGCCGCACTACCAGTGGCTGAGGGACTGGGAGTATGCCTAGCGGAATTGCGTGAGGGGCCTCCCGATCACCGGGGGGACCCCTGGCGGCAACGCGGCCCCGCACAAAAAATCCACCAACTGACACCTAAAACACCCTCTTCGCGCATCTATAGGTATAGAGGTGAGCACGCGGAGGCGCCTCGTAAAGGTTGTCCGCGGGAGTGAAGAGATGTTGAAGCCGTTTGCAACCCCATTGATGCTACGGGCGAAGCTGCGGGATCCCGGCGCCGGTGAGCCGCTGTCGGCCGACAGCGCGGATCCCGTGTGGGAGCTTCTTTTCGCTCACGCCGCCCACGACGGCTGGGAGAGCCCGTCCGTGTTCCGTCCGGCCAAACTCATCACGACGGAGGAGCTTCCGAACGGGGTCACCCCCGGCCTGGATGCACCCCCGGCTGACATTCCGCGCCTTCTCGTAACGTTTTGGGGTCAAGCCCTGGAGATCGGCCGCCACGTGACGACTTCGAGCGAGCCCACGCCGCAGGAGTTCTTCACGGTGGTTGCGTCCGCCTATCGCGCGTGGCGCGAACAGATGGAGTCCGAGCTGGCGGAACAGAATTGAGGGTGGCTACAGCCAGTCGTCTCTCTCGGCAACATTCGTGAATATTCCCTTTTATCAATGACGTGCGGCCTCTGCGCCGGAGGCGCGCAGCCGCGCGGTTAGCGCCTCTCCCGGGAACATGTGTGAATGTTCCCTTCTGCCAAAGACGCTCAGCCTCTGCGCCGGAGGCGCGCAGCCGCGCGGTTAGCGCTCAGTATGTCATGAGACGTGCCCGGAGGATCGTCCCTCCCGGCGGAAGCCATAAGCCGAAGAAGGTCTGGTCTCCGTTGAGGATGCGCTTTACCTTCCATTCGCCCTGCTCAAAGCTGCCTTCCTCGACGCGCAGGAACTGCGCTTCCATCGCATCGGAACCGGTCTTTGGCCGGAAAGCGACCCGCGCATCGAAGCCCATCACCCAGAACTCGTCCGGTGCGGCCTGGCCGATGAGCGCCCGGCCTGTTCGGTCCTTGGTGCCGGCAGCGTACAGGCCGCCGTAGCTGGGACGGACTTCGCCAAAGTAGGCGACGGTCTCGTAGCGGTCAAAGACGAGATGCACATTGGTGAGTTGATCCTCCTCGACGGCCGCTTGGAGAGATCCCGCGGCCTGCAACTCAGCGATTTTCCCGGCGGCGGGACCCAGCAGGCGGAAGTTGTCCGCGACGTGCTTCAGGCGGTCGCTCATCGTCTCACCGGGGCTGTTATAGCCGAACGGCGCCCAACCGATGGCGCCGTAGTCGCCGATGGCATAGAACATGTAGCGCGCGAACTGCGTCGAGCCCCCGGTCTCCGGGATCAACAGCGGGTTGTCCGGACGACGATAGGCGGCGCACACCTCGCGATAGCCGGCGTAGTCCATGACGTAGATGTCCGGAGCGAGAATGTCGATCGCCGGCGCGGCTGCCTTCCAGATCTCCAACATGTTCGTGACCGCGCCGCCGCTCGGATAGTTTTCGCCCGGACGCATGAATTCCTTGCGCTCCTTCAGCCAGACGTTGACCGATAGCGGCAACGGGTATTCGCGCTTGCCCGCCTCGGCGACCGCATTGACATACCGGGCCACATGCCAGGCGGCGAAGGCTTCCTCGGCCTCCGTACCGAAGACTTCGGTCCACGTCCCGGCCTGGCGGCGCAGCGCGGCGGCCAGCTCCGGCGGCACGGGACCGGCGAACAGGCGGTTGGCGGTCCCGGAGTGGTCACGCACCGTGAACAGCGAGCCTGGCTCGTTTTCCACCTGGACCATAATGACCGTGCGCTCCTGGGCATCGATTTGGCCGAGATGGCGCATGAGCGCGGCGAAGGCGTTCCGGTCGGCGTTCCGGTTGGCCTCCGAGTGCGGGGAGAGCACGCGAACGGGCCGGCCGGCGGGGTCGAGCATGCGAGGATACTGCGCCGGGTCCACTTTCACCCAGTGGGGCGCATAGTCCATCACGCCGTTCTTCCAGGTGGCGAACCACAACAGGACGAGGCGAAGGCTGTGCTCGCGGGCGCCGCGAAGCAAGGCATCCACGGTGTCGAACCGGAACTCGCCGGGCCGCGGTTCGAGATCCTCCCAATACACGGGGATCTCCACCGTATTGACGTGGAGTTGCCGGGCCTGCCGCCAGACCGATGCCAGTTCGGACGGCCACCCGCTCGAATTGTGCACTTGCGCTCCAAGCATCAGGAAGGGCCGGCCGTTCACCAGCAACTGATGTTGGGCGCCGGACCTGGTGACGACCGGAATGGGCTCGGCCGCCAAGGCCGCGCCGAATAACAGGAGTGCCGCGGTTCTCATGAGTTTCCTCCGCACAAAGCAACGTGAGCGATTCTACAACGTTTCGGAGGGTGAGCTGGCGGGGGCGAAGCCTATTTCTCTTCCCCCACCTGGAGGACCGAGAGGAAGGCTTCCTGGGGGATCTCGACCC
>CAYRPT010000102.1:0-9519 GCA_964425895.1 uncultured Solibacteraceae bacterium
CCCTGGCCGATGCGCTCGCCGGCGTAGCTGTACCATGCGCCGCTCTTTTCGACGAGGTTATGGACCACGCCGAGATCGACGAGATCCCCCTCGCGCGAGATGCCCTGCCCATACAGGATGTCGAACTCCGCCTCGCGGAAGGGCGGGGCGACTTTGTTCTTGACGATCTTCACCCGGGTCCTGTTGCCAACGACACTTTCGCCGTCCTTGATGGCGGCCACGCGCCGTATGTCGGCCCGCACGGACGCATAGAACTTCAGCGCGCGGCCCCCGGTCGTCGTCTCCGGGCTGCCGAACATTACGCCGATCTTCTCTCGGATCTGGTTAATGAAGATCAGGCACGTTTTCGACTTGGAGACGATACCGGTAAGCTTCCGCATGGCCTGCGACATCAAGCGCGCGTGCACGCCGACGAAGCTGTCTCCCATCTCGCCGTCGAGCTCGGCCTTGGGAACCAGTGCGGCCACCGAGTCCACCACCAGCACATCGATCGAGCCGGAGCCAATCAACGCGCTGGTGATCTCCAGCGCCTGCTCGGCGTAATCCGGCTGCGAGACGAGCAGATTGTCCACGTCGACGCCGAGGCTTCTTGCGTATGCCGGGTCCAGCGCGTGTTCCACGTCGATAAAGGCCGCCATCCCGCCTTTCCGCTGCGCCTCGGCGACCACTTGCAGGGCGATGGTCGTCTTCCCGGAAGACTCCGGGCCGAACACTTCGTTAATGCGCCCCCGGGGAAATCCGCCGATTCCGAGGGCGGCATCGAGCGAGATCGATCCCGTGGAGATAGCGGGAACGGCCACCACCGCGTCCTTGGCCCCCAGCCGTAGAATCGACCCTTTGCCGAACTGCTTTTCAATCTGGCTCAGCGTCAGACTGAGGGCGCGAGCACGATCCTTTTCATCCATGGTGATTCCGTTTCTTCGATAGTCGGGTGGACAGTTAATTATACAATCGGCTGAAGCGGGGCTCGGTTTTCGTTCGGGCGGCTATCGCCGCTCGACGTACACATAGTAGGCGCCGCTCAGTTCGTTGCCGTCCGCGTCGAGATTCTAGCCCGGCAAATCTGAGAATTTCCTTCTCAGATTTGCCGGGCCAGGAGCGATCAGCGTTCGGCGATCAGCCGTCAGCCACGCCCCAGCTCGCGGGTCAAGCTGAAAGCTGACCGCTGAAAGCTGAGCGCTCGACGGCCGAGGATTTCAAGTCCTCTTGGCTATAACTAGGTCCGCAGGGTGGTCCAGCCTTCGCTCACCCGCGGCTATCCGCTTCGCTACCGTACCCGCCCCAGGATGCGCTGCCGCTCCGTTTCCACCGCCAGCCGCAGGCCACTGGTCCGGCGCTCTTCCTCCGCCAACTTCGCCCGCAGGCTCTCCAGTTCCGTCGTGAGCCGCTCCATGGCGGCTGCTTCCGCGGGGTCGCGGGCCGGCTCGGCAGGCTGAACCTGTCCCACGAAACGGGCGATCTCCGTCACCGGCGCGCCGGCTTCCCGGCGCAGCGTGAGCTGGAGTTCGACGTCGCCCGCGGCGTGCTCGTAGGTCACGCTGCCGCTGCGCAAGTCCTCCGGCGAAAGGCTGATGATCCTTTCCGTCCCGGCATCCCGGACGGAGAGCGAGCCGGCGATCGTCTTCTCGATCGCCTCGGCCGCTGGATTCCAGCGAATCAAGAGCTGCCCGCTGAGATCCTCCACCCGGAGGTTCAGGCTGCGCGAAGGGCCGTCCACGAGCCCCGGCAGCAGCAACAGGATCGCCCCGGCAGCCCCCGCGAGCCCGAGAGCCGCCCACACGGCCGAACGCCGCGACAGCTTGAACTGGAACAGCGGCTGACGGCCGGGATAGGGCACCGGAACGGGCGCCGCGAACGTGGCCGCCGGATGCGCTGCCGGCTCCGCCATCTCCCTCACGGCCTCCACGGGTGGCGCCCCGGCCCGGTCGCGAGGCGCCCACGGCAGCGGGCTCTTGTCCACCGGGCGCCGCGGAGGTTGGGCCGGATCGAAGCCGGCGTCCGCCGACCGCCGCGGATTCTCCAACGAAAAGCGCGCAAGGGGCTCCTCGGCCAACCGGCCTTCCCGGCTCCGGAAAAACAGGCCGCCCCGCGAGGGTTCGTAAAGATAGGGCCGCAGCACGAGTGCGAACTGGTGCGGCTGTGGGAAGAAACGGTCGTGCAGGGACCGGTCCGCCTCCCCGAGCCCCAACTCGTCGCGGGTCCGCGTGCAAAACCAGCCGAGCGCCTCCAGCGCGCCAAGCTCCGGATCCTCGCGGGCCTCCTCGATCAGACGCGTGAGTTCCCGAGTGTCCGCGTCCGAGAGATCGAAGCCCGGCCCGCTGGCGTGCTCGCAGCGGATCTCCCGCCACTGCTCAATCCGCAACCGTCCGCCTTCACGCGTGCCGAACAGCGCACCGCCGATCTCCAGCCCGCGTTTGGGGACCTTTTGCAGCCCGGCAATCGCCTCCCTTCGCATGGAATCGAGCACGGCCGCGGAGAACGTTACCGTCAAGCCAAGCGCGGGAATCTCGAAGGATTGGACCATCTCCGCCATGGAAACCACAGTTTCCTACGCCCATTCGCCCCCGGGCAACTTCGGTTCGTAACCTCGCAACCGTGCCGCGGCCGCCCCGGTGATGCCTCGCGTTCCCCGGCAGGCGAGCCAGGCAGACGCCGCCAGGCGCGCCGCCGGCGTGTTGCAGCTAACCCGTCCGCCCGGCCCCCCGCGGCCTCAGGCGGCGCCGCCCCCGCCGAGGCAGGCCGCCCGCGCCCGGCGCAGCGATGTCACCAGCGCGGCGATGTCGTCCTCACCCGTCCGGTAGTTCGTGATGCAGGCGCGGATGACCGCGCGCCCCCGCAGCCGGGTCGTCGAGATCCACGCGTCGCCCGAACGCACCACTTCGCGCACCACCGGTTCGGGGTCGGAGAGCCGGGCGTCAGCGAAGCACACCACCGGCAACGGTGTTGCATTCACGATTTCCCAGCCGTCTTCCTTCAGAAGCCGCCGGAGCGTGTCGCCCATCGTCGTCATTCGGTCCACCATCGCCGCATAGCCGTCCCAGCCGGCTACCAGGAGCGCGAGGAACACCTTCAGGCCGATGAATCGCCGTGACCACTGCATGGAATGGAGGTGAGGGTCGATGACGTCCAGCCCCCGGGCGTCGCGCGGCATGTAGGCCGTCGGCGTGGAGAAGGTGCGGGTCAGGACGCCGGGATGGCGGGTCAGGTAGACACCGGCGCCCATCGGCGCCGAGAGCCACTTGTGGGCGTCGAACGTGATCGAGTCGGCTGTCTCGACCGCGGCCAACAGTCTCCGGAGCCGGGGCGAGAGGACGGCCGCTCCGCCCCAGGCGGCGTCGACGTGATACCACATGCGCTCGGCTCTGGCGATCTCCGCGAGAGGTTCCAGCGGGTCGATGACGCCGGCGTTCGTCGTGCCGGCCGTGGCCACGACGAGAAACGGCTCGAACCCCTCGCCGCGATCGGCCGCGATCCGCTCCGCCAACGCACCGAGGTCCAGGCGCAGGTCCTCACCCGCCGGCACGGCGCGCAGAGCCTCGCTGCCCAGGCCACACAGGCGGACCGCCTTCAGAATTGAGTGGTGCCCTTCCGTGGACACGTAACAAACCGGGGAAGCCGCGAGCCCACGCAAGCCTCGCTCACCGACCTCGGGGAAATGCTCCGTGAGGGCGGTGAGGATCGCCGTGTGGTTCGCCTCGGCGCCGCCGGAGCAGAAGACGCCGTCGGCTGTATCCGGGTTATAACCCAGCCGCGCGCCGAACGCCCGGACCATGTGCGCCTCCACTTCCGCCGCGAACGGACTGTGCGCCCAGGCCGCGATCTGCGGATTGAAGGCGGCGGCCAGCGCGTCACCGGCGATACCCATCAAGGCGGGCGCCGGGTTGAACAGCCCGAAGTAGCGCGGATGCGGTGTGTGCGTCTGGAATCGCCAGAGGTTCTTAACCACGGCATCGATCGCGGCCAGCGGCTCGACCGGCGATTCGAAGGTGCAGCGGCGCAAGGCGGCGCGGATCTCTTCCGGAGCCATCTCGGGCGTCACCGGCGCCGACGCCACGCCGTTGATGTATTCTTCGATAGCCTCGACGACGTGCGCGAAGACGGCGGCGCGGGTAGCTGGATCGAGTTGGAGCATATAGGTTCACCGCGCTGTCAGCACACTCTGACCGGGATTGAGCACAACCTTCAACGGACGCTCTGCCACCGTGATGTCGAAAGGTGCGGGCTCCTCGCTGGTACGGATCCACCGCCGCTCCTGTTTGCCGCCTGGAAGCTGGAGCTCGAGCAGCGCCAGCGTGGTGAAGTAAGCGGGGACGCCGGATTGCTCGATTGTGCCGGTGACGCGGACGCGGGGCGCAGCCCCCCGGATCCGGTGGTCGAGCTTCAGTTCGGGAATCCCAACGTCGTACACCCACACGTCAAAGAAGCCTTCCAGGGCGCGGTCCGGGAGGTTTGCGGGCACGTAGCGGGCCGCGTGGCGCCGGAATTCGTCGGTGGTGAGCGGCTGGTAGCGGTAGTCGCGGTAGAGGTCACCGAGCATGCGCAGGAAGAGATCGTCGCCCAGGCGCCGGCGCAGCATGTGGAGGATCCAGGAGCCTTTTTCGTAGGTGATCACCCGGTAGGCGCGCGCCTGGGAGGAATTGAGACGCGGGCCCCAGGTAATCGGTCCCGCGGACTCGATCGTCTTGCCTTGCTCGTTCTTCGACAGCAGGTGTTGGCGGTATTGATCGAGGATGGCGGTCAGCGCTTCGGGGCCCTTGCGCCTCTCGGCCATCAGCATGGCCGAGTAATTGGCCAGAGCCTCCATCAGCCAACCGTCCTGATACCCGTGGCTGGTCACGGCGTTGCCCCACCACTGATGCGCGGTCTCGTGCGCATGGAGGATGTCCGAGAAAAAGTACTCGTGGTAGGAATTGCGCGCCTCCTCGGGGCGCTCGTGCGGCTCGAGATACGACATGGTGGAGAGGTACAGCAGCCCGGGGAAGCCCTGGCCGAACCCGCCCGGAATGGGCGACACCATCAGGGTGGAGACGGGCGGTTCGCCGAAGTTCTCCTTCATGAACTGGAAGGCGTCGGCGACCTCGCCGGCCAGCCGTTCCAGGCTGGCGGTGGGGTCGGGACGATCCGGGGCCACCGGAACGGCCACCACGTCCGGAACACCCCGGCGGGGGCCCGGCATTCCGGTGCGGGGTACGAAGACCACCTTGGGTCGCGGCGCCAATGCGTCCTCGAGTTTGCGGTTGGCGTATACCTCGATCGTGAATCCATCGCGTTCAACCCGTAGGGACTCGTAAGCGCCGACGTTGAAGCCGACGAGCCGGATGGGGTTCTCCGGCCGGCGGCGCGTGACGCGCCACTCTCCCTCCGATCGGTCCTCCACCACCTTGCCGGGGAACACGAGGTTCAGCCCCGCCGGGTAACGGAACGTAATGTCGAAATGCGAGAAATCGGTTCCGAGGAACGGGTACCACGTGTTCCGCGAACCGACGTAGTAGACGCCGTTGCCGGCCTCGGACACCACCTCGCCTCCATGCCGGAACCGGATCCCGTGCCGCCCCGGCGGCAGTGGTTCGGGGGCGACGGCCAGAAACGAAGCCGAACCGCCGCCGAAAAGGTCCGCCCGCAGCGACTCCTGCTGCCACACCTCGCACCTCTGCCCGTTGATAACAACCTCTTCCATTCGCACGCTCGGAGAGAGCTCGAAGTAGAAAGCGCGGCGGGCGCCGTCCACCACCTCCAGAACCGCGTCCGTGGTCGCGTCGAGCTTCAGGTCCTGGCCCAGGCGGGCGTCGATCCGGTAATCGCTCAGCCGGAAGCCCGTGGGCGCGAGGCGGCGGGCGCCCTCGCGGAAACTGCGGGAGGCGAAACTGGTCCAAACGTCGAAGAGCGCGCTGCTGCCCCGGAAGTTCACCTTGCCGATCTGGATCTGCTCCTGGGCGATCGGGTCGTAAATGAAGTCGAAGTTGCCGTGTCGCACACCCCGCAGGCCCGCGTAGAAGAAGCCATCGTTCCGGGACCGCTCCGCGAGCAAGTCATATACCATGCGGCTGCCGAAACTCCGCACCATGTTGCCGGTCACGCCGCTGAACTGGTCCGCGAGCAGGGCCCCGCGCTCCGGGCTCTTCCGCTCCCGCGGCTGCTTCCGCAGGCTCTCGTAGAGTTGGTCCGCCGTATCATCGCTGAAGATCATCAGGGCGAAGCGGAAGTGTTCGTTGAGGTTGGGAGATTCCGTAAAGGTCGCGAGCGAGAGCCGTTCGCTCCGAACCGGCGGCATCACCAGGATCTCCCCGTCGCCGCTCTCCACCTCGCCGCTGAAGACCGCGGAGATACGGCGCCCCTCCACCGGCTTTCCGAAGATGAGGAAGCCCTCCGTGAAGTAGAGCCGGGCGTCTTCCTTGAGCAGCATCAGGTCCCGGACCCGGTAGCACTCCTCGGGGTCCAGACCCGCCGTCCGAAGCTTTTCGAAAAGGACGCTCGCCTGCTGACCGGCCGCGGGGAACGCCGCGAGAGACAGGACCAGTATGGCCGGCAGCCAACTCACGATTCCAGGATAGCGCCCGGTCTCCCGCCGCCACGGCGGAACGCGCACGGAGCCGGATCGGCCGGGGCCTCGATGATACACTCGTAGCGGTCCATCGTATGGCCGCTGTTGACTTGAAGTCCCTGTATCGGGCTCTACTCCTGCCCCGTTTGATCGAGGAACGGATGCTGCTGCTGATCCGCCAGGGTCGCCTCGCGAAGTGGTTCAGCGGGTACGGCCAGGAGGCGGTGTCGACCGGGGCGGCGTTCGCGCTGCGGCCGGAGGACTGGATTCTGCCCACGCACCGGAACCTCGGCGTCTGGACCACCCGCGGTGTGCCGCTGAGGCCATTGTTCTGCCAGCTAATGGGTCGCGCGGGTGGATTCACCAAGGGCCGCGACCGGACGTTTCACTTCGGCCTGCCAGAGAAACGGATCGTCGGCATGATCTCGCATATGGCCGCCATGGTGCCGGCGGCGTGCGGACTGGGCCAGGCCGCCCGGTTGCGTGGCGATACCACCGTCGCGCTGGTGTTCGTCGGGGAAGGAGCCACCCGGGAGGGCGACTTCCACGAGGGCGTGAACCTCGCCGCGGTGTGGAAGCTGCCGGTGATCTTCGTGATCGAGAACAACGCGTACGGACTCTCCACGCCGGTGGAGGAGGTGGTAGCGGTCAAGGATCTCGCCCGCGCCGGCGCGGGTTACGGCATGCCGGGCAAGGTGGGGGACGGCAACGACGTGCTGGCGATGATCGCCGCCGTCCGCCGGGCGGCCGCCCGCGCCCGCCGCGGCCGCGGGCCGACTCTGATCGAGGCCAAGACCTTCCGCATGCGCGGCCACGAGGAAGCATCCGGCACGCGCTACGTCCCGCCGGAGTTGTTCGAACGATGGGCGAAGCGGGACCCGTTGGAGCGCCTGGCGCGATACGCGGTCAAGAAAGGTGCGCTATCCGAGGAAGAGATCGACGCGCTCCGGACCACGCTGTCCGCGGAAGTGGTTGAAGCCAGCGAATACGCCTTGGCGCAGCCGCCGGCGGCCAGTACGCGCGAGGCCGAACAAGCGGACGTGTTCGCGCCCGCTCCGCCTCCGCTCCCGGTTCCCGAGTGCGCCGCGCCGGAGCACCGCTTCGTGGACGCGGTGAGCCAGGGCTTGCGGCAGGCGATGGAGGCCGATGAGCGTGTCGTCGTGTTGGGCCAGGACATCGCGGAATACGGCGGCGTGTTCAAGGTGACCGAGGGCTTCGTCGAGAAGTTTGGCCGGGAGCGGGTTCGCAATACTCCGATCATCGAGAGCGGCGCGGTTGGGGCGGCCTTCGGACTGGCGGTCGACGGCTTCAAGCCGGTGATCGAGATTCAGTACGCCGACTTCATCACGTGCGCGTTCAACCAGGTGGTCAACAACCTGGCCACCACCCACTACCGCTGGGGAACGCCGGTGAACGTCACGATCCGCGCCCCGTTCGGCGGTTCGATCGGCGCGGGACCGTTCCATTCCCAGTCCGTCGAGGCGTGGTTCTGCCATGTGCCGGGGCTCAAAGTGGTGGTCCCCTCGACTCCGAAGGACGCCAAGGGGCTGCTCATGGCTTCGATTGACGATCCCAACCCGGTGCTGTTCTTCGAGCACAAGTACCTCTACCGGTCGGTGAAGGGCCCGGTACCGGAAAGGCCGTATCATGTGCCGCTGGGCGAGGCGGCCTTGGCCCGGCACGGGCGGGACGCCACCATCGTCACCTACGGCATCGGCGTGCATTGGGCCCTCGAGGAAGCCGAGTTCTGGGCCGGGCTTGGCCGGTCCATCGACGTGGTTGACTTGCGGACGCTGAAGCCGTGGGATCGGGAGACGGTAATGGGCTCGCTGCGGAAAACGAACCGCCTCCTGGTGCTGCACGAGGCCCAAATGACGTGCGGCTTCGGCGCCGAGGTGGCTGCTTCGATCACCGAGGCGGGCTTCGAGTACCTGGACGCGCCGCCCATGCGGGTGGCCGGGCTCGATATCCCGATCCCCTTTTCGAAGGCGATCGAGGCGGAGGTGTACTCGGCCCGGTCCCGGCTGCGGGGGGCGATGGAGCGGCTGCTCGCTTATTGAAGACGCCGGCCGCGGGAGGCGCGCCGGCGAAGCCGCCTCACAGCGCGGCCCGGAATGCTTCAAAGATGCGGCGGTCGCCCGGATTCGTGAAGATGCTCTCCTCGGGGTGCCATTGGCATCCCAGGGCGAAGCGGCGATCTGCTTTCTCGATCGCTTCGACGACGCCGTCCGGGGCGCGGGCGGCGACACGAAGGCCCTCGCCCAGGCGCGCCACGGCTTGGTGATGCCGCGAGTTGACGGCGTGCTCGGCCAGGCCCAGGATCGCCGCCAGTGTCGAGCCGGGTTCGACCGAAACCGGGTGGACCGCCTCGTGCCGCTTTCCGGGCGGAGGCTTCACCCGGTGGAGCGCCGCTTGCGGGATGTGCTGGTTCAGGTCTCCGCCCAGGGTCACATTCAGCATCTGCATACCACGGCAGATGCAGAGCAACGGCAGGTCAGCGCCGAGCGCCCGGCGGATGAGCTCGGCTTCCATGGCGTCGCGCTCGGTATCCGGAGGTCCGTCCGCCTCGGGATGCGGCGTTTGCCCGTAGAGGGCGGGGTCGATGTCGGCGCCGCCCCCGGTCACCAGCAGCCCGGCAAGGCCGGCGATTGTTCGCGGCTCTCCGGGCGCGAGTCCGGTATAGCCGATGTTCAGCGCGCGGAGCGCCGCTAGGTAGGGTTCCGCTTTCTCCGGTGAGCGAAACGTAACGCCGACAAGCTTGGTCATCGCTGGTTCGCCTTGAGGACCTTCTTCCGCAGCCGGATCGATCGGGGGGTAATCTCCACCGCCTCATCCTCGCGCACGAACTCGATCGCTTGCTCGAGGTTGAGGTTTCGGGGCGGGACGAGCCGGATGGCGTCGTCGGCGGTGGAGGCGCGCATGTTCGTAAGTTTCTTTTCCCGGACGATGTTCACATTCAGATCGGCATCGCGCGAGTT
>CAYRPT010000103.1:0-9491 GCA_964425895.1 uncultured Solibacteraceae bacterium
CGGTGGCGAAGGCCGGCGGTTGCGCGCCGTGGGCTTCTACCGCGGACACACCCGGGCCGGACTGGCGCTGGACGCAAGGGACCAGGAGCTGCTCGACCAGTATTTCCCGGAAGAGACCGCCGTCGCCCTGTTGGTGAAGCCGCTGGCGACCGCGGCTCCACAGGCGGCCCTGTTCTGCCGGGAAAACGGCCGGTTCACCGCCGGGGCTTCGGAGAAAGAGTTCCCTTTCCGGCGGGAGGAGTTGGGAGGAGCTACGGGAACAACGACGAAGGAGTCGCCAGTGAACGCAAACCTCATCACGCAAACGTACCCCGCGCCGGGGGCCTCTGGTATTAGACTGGATACTGGGTTGGAACAAACTCTGGGAGCTTTGTCGCGGGCCGCCGAGCCCGCCACTGACCAAACCGTGGTGCCCAAGCGGACGCTTCGGCTGCGCGGCGGGTGGGTGTGGATACCCCTGTCGTTCATTTTCCTGCTGCTGGGCACGGTGATCGGCTTCCAGGTTGCCCTGAGCGTTCAATCGAAGGCGCGCCCCGATGCCGGCGCTCGCCCGTATGACCTTCAGCTAACGGTCACGCCATCGGCCGACAGCATCCACCTGCGGTGGGACCGCAACGCCCGCGCGATTCAGGAGGCCCGGAGCGGCGTCCTGTTGATTCAGGAAGACGGCCGCGAAAAGCGGGTCGACCTGGACGCCGGGCATCTCAGGAACGGCAGCGTCATCTACCGCCGCGCTTCGGACAATGTCAGTTTCCGCCTCGATGTCTATTTGCAGGGCGAGGTCGTGGTCTCCCAACGATCCGAGTTCCGCCCGGTTGCGGCTCGCTAGCCCGCAAAGGGCGCGCGGGCGCCCTCGTTGCGGTGAAGTAGCACCCCGCGCACTCCGGATTCCCGCACGTTCCGCGCCGGCTCCCCACCCCCGGCGATCCAAGCTTCCCCCAGGACTCCCGGCAACCGTTCACAACGGAGCGCGCCCTCCGGTTCGACATTCCTCAGGCATCGTCTACGCACATTGAAATCAATGGCATGGAGGCTCCCCGCCACCCCCTTCGCGAACCCCGTGACGGCGTCCCGGGGCGCCCACTTCTACCCCGCTCCCATTACAATCCAGTGTGAGAGCCGGCTCCGGGCCTGTCGTGCTCCTCCGCGAGGAATTGCCCGGGCCTTCTCCATGGCCGGCGATCACTGTCCGCGCCCGGCAACGCCGTATTGGCGCGGCCGGCCGCTTCGGATCGGAGACCTTCATGCACCCATGCAACGGGAAGCGTCTGGACCTGTCTTCGGCGCTGGCGCAACACATCCACGGCCAACCCGCCCCCATCGAGGCCATCCTGCCCTGGGTCGAAATGTACCTCGCCGGACTCGCGCCCGCGGGACGGCCGGCGGGCATCTTCCTTCTGCTCGGACCCACCGGCACGGGTAAGACCCGGACGGCCGAGGCACTGGCCCACGAGCTCCATGGCAGCGAGAAGTGCCTCCTCCGGATCGACTGTGGCGAGTTTCAAATGGAGCATGAAGTGGCCAAATTGATCGGCGCGCCTCCGGGATACCTCGGCCACCGTGAGACCCATCCGATGATAAGCCAGCAGAAGCTGATCGCCGCCACGTCGGAGCATTGCGGTCTGGCGATCGTCCTTTTCGACGAGATCGAAAAGGCGGCGCCTTCGATGCTTCGCCTGCTGCTGGGCGTCATGGACAAAGCCACCCTTCATCTCGGGGACAATACCACCGTCAACTTCGAGGACAGCCTCATCCTCTTTACCAGCAACCTCGGCAGCCGCGAGATGATGGGCGAGATCCGGCCGGAGTTTGGCCTCCCACAGATTCCGGACGACCCCGGCCGCCTCGACCGGAAAATCGAGCGCGCCGGGCTGCACGCCGTCCGGCGCTTCTTCCCTCCGGAATTTGTCAACCGCATCGACGCGACGGTGACGTACCGTCCGCTCACCGAGCAGAGCGTCGCGAGCATCCTCGACCAGCAGGTTGACAGGCTGCGCGCCCACATCCGGAACCGCCTCGGCCTGCGCGCCTTCGATCTCGCTCTTACGGCCCCGGCCAAGGAGTTCTTGCTGCGGCGGGGTGTCAGCGCGGAATTCGGCGCCCGTGAGCTGAACCGCACCATTCAACGCTACGTTGCCCAGCCCATCGCCGCGCTGGTGTCCGGCGGCCGTGTCTGGCCGGACGCCATCGTCGAAGTCGACTGGGACGAGAAGTCGGCGGCGCTGACGCACACGCCGCTGGTCCCCGGGCGCGGGAGGCGTACCGTGGGACGCGCCGCGTGAAGCTCAGTCGGACAGCCGGTCCCAGAGACCGGGGTTCACCAGGTTCGGCGGACGCTTCCCCAAGAGGGCCGCGACGGCGTTCTCGACCGCCATCATGCTCATCTTCCGCCGCGTCTCCACCGACGCGCTGGCGATGTGAGGTGCAAGCGCTGCGTTCGGAAGGTCCAACAGCCCCGGGTGTACCTCCGGCTCCTTCTCGAAAACGTCGAGCCCCGCGCCGGCGATCCACCTGCTCCGCAGCGCCTCCACCAACGCCGCTTCGTCGACCACGGGCCCCCGCGACGTGTTGACCAGGATCGCCGTCGGCTTCATCCGCCGAAGCTCCGCCGCGCCGATGAGCCCTCGCGTGGAGGGGTTGAGCGGCGTGTGGATACTGACGAAATCGGCCTCGGCGAGAAGTTCATTCAGCGGCATGAACCGGGCGCCGAGCTCAGCCTCCACCGCCTCAGAGGCGCGAACCGCGTCGGCGTAGAGGATCTCCATCTCGAACCCCCGGCCCCTCCGCGCCACCGCCTGCCCGATGCGTCCCAACCCGACAATGCCGAGCTTCTTGTGGTGAACGTCCTGGCCCACCAAAAGGTCGATCGCCCACTTCTTCCACTGGCCGGAATGCAGATAGCCGGAGCCCTCGATCAGCCGGCGGGCCGCCGCCAGCAGCAGCGTGAAGGCAAAGTCGGCGGTCGTGTCGGTCAGTACGTCGGGAGTGTTCGAGACCAGGATTCCGGCCTCGGTCGCCGCCGGCACGTTGACGTTGTCAAACCCTACCGCGACGTTGGCGATGATCTTGATCCCGTCCAGTTGCGCGATCACCTCCGGGGTGAACTTGTCGGTAAGCTGGCTTACCACCGCCTGCTTGCCACGGAGCCGGCCGAGAAGCTGCGAGGCGGGCAGCCCGTCGTCGGTCTCCTCGTAGTCGATGTCACAATACCGGCGAATAAAGTCGATCGCCTCAGGGAAGATTCGCTTGGTAATCAGAACGCCAGGCTTCACGGGCTCTGATTGTCGCACAGGCCGCCCGCGTCGTACAATAACAGACTCCGCCGCGCCGGCCTCCGCCCAGACCCGGCCCCGCGCAAACAGCGCCCGTAAGACTATGAAAAGAAATATGTTCTCCTCCACGCAAAATAAAATTCCAGCGCTGCTCCCGCTCCGCCGGCGTCTTGTTTCGCCCGGCCGGGCGAAACCCGCTCGAAGAAAAGGCCTCCCCGAGGTCACGGCCGTCCGTAGCGGCCTGTCTCCCGCTTTGGAGTAATCCCCATGGCTAAGTTGGGATTCTGCGGACTCGGAATCATGGGATACCCCATGGCAAGGAATCTCCGGCAGGCCGGTCACGACCTCCGTGTCTGGTCGAACACCCGCTCCAAGGCCGAGAAGCTCGCCTCCGAGTGCGGCGCGGTCCCCTGTGCCCAGCCCAGGGACGTGGCCGAAAATGCCGAGGCCGTTTTCCTGTGCGTCGGTGACACGTCGATGTCCCGCGATGTCATCCTGGGACCGGGAGGGCTGGCCGCCGCGGCCCCGCCCGTCATCGTCGATATCAGCACCATCTCGGCTTCCGCCAGCGAACTCCTGGCCCGGCAGCTCAAGGCGTCGGGAATCGAGTACGTCGATGCTCCGTGCACCGGGTCGAAGCTCGGTGCCGAGGGTGGGAAGCTGACCTTTATGGTCGGCGCCGAGCCCGAAGTTCTCGACCGCGTGCGTCCGTGGCTTGAGGTCATGGGAACACAGATCTTCCACTGCGGGCCGCAGGGTTCGGGCCTGCGGGTCAAGCTGACCCAGAACTTGATCCAGGCTAACGTCCTCCAAGCGTTCGTGGAGGGAATCGTGCTCAGCACTAAGGCGGGGATCGATCCGCGGCTGATGCTGGACGTGCTCAATAACACCGCCGCCCGCTCCGGCTTGGTCGCCTTCAAAGCGCCCTACATCTTCCGGAGGGATTTCTCCACCCACTTCTCCGTCAAGTGGATGGAAAAGGACATCCGCCTCGCCCTCGAGCTCGCAGGGGAGGAGAATATTCCGGTTCCCATCACCGCCGTCACCCACCAGATGTTTCGCGCGGCGATCGCCCAAGGTGTCGGCGATGAAGATTTCTCCAGTCTTATCAAGGTGATAGAGAGAATTACCGGCGTCGAGGTCCGAGCTTCGGAGGAGTCCTCGTAAAAAAAATACAAAAAACAGTTGCAATCCGCGGATTCATATTCTATGATTGGAAGTAGGCCGGGGAGGCAACTCCCACCAAAGCGAGACTAACCTCACAAATAAAGACCCCTGAAGCAAAAACCTCCCCGGCACCCCTACAGAACCCTCCCCAAGAACCAACAAAGCAACAAAACGAACCAGCGCGCAAAATCTGCGCAGGCTCGAATGAAAACAGGCGAACCGCATGGCGCGCGCAGACGCTGAACCGCAGCCGGGTCCGTGCGGTTGATGCTATGATGCGATTGCGGTTACGTCCCGGCATCTACACCTCTACACCTCGGTTTCCCATGCAAACGGTCGCCATTCTGGGCTCCACCGGCTCCATCGGAATGAGCACGTTGGACGTCGTTCGACGGCATTCCGGCCGCTACCGGATTTTCTCCCTGGTCGCCGGAAGGAACGTCGCTCGCCTGGCTGAGCAGATCGCCGAGTTCCGGCCGTCGGTGGCCGTTGTTGCAACGGATGATCTCCGCGCGAGTCTAATGGAGAGACTGGCCGCTTCGGGTCTGGAGCGGCGGCGATGGCCGCAGATCGAAGCCGGACCGGCCGCCCGGATTGCGGCCTCGACGGACCCGGCGGTCGACATTGTAATGTCGGCCATCGTCGGAGTGGCTGGCCTGGAGGCCACCTATGAGGCGGTGAAGCTCGGCAAGAAGGTGGGCCTGGCTAACAAAGAGACGCTGGTGGCCGGAGGGAAGCTGGTGATGGAGGCCGCGCGGGCCTCCGGCACGGAGCTGATTCCGGTGGATAGCGAGCACAACGGGGCGCACCAATGCTTAAAGGCGGGGCGGCGCAGCGAGGTGACCCGCCTGATCCTGACGGCTTCCGGCGGACCGTTCCGGCACATGTCGAGGGAGGCGATGGACAGCGTGACACCGGAGCAAGCGCTGAACCATCCGACCTGGAAGATGGGCAAGCGGATTACGATCGACTCGGCGACTCTCATGAACAAAGGGTTCGAGGTGATCGAGGCGTGCTGGTTGTTCGGCTTGGCGCCGGATCGGGTGGACGTCGTGGTCCATCCGCAATCCTCGGTTCATGCGCTGGTCGAATACGTCGACGGAAGCATGATCGCGCAGGCGTCGGTGACGGATATGAGAATGCCGATCCAATACGCGTTGAGCTATCCGGAGCGGATGGAGGCGCCCGTGCCGCGGTACGATTGGAGCCGCCCCCATTCCTGGGAGTTCGAGCCGCCCGATCCGGAGCGGTTTCCCTTGCTGCGGCTGGCTTACGAAGCGCAACGGGCCGGAGGTTCGGCCACCTGCTCTTTGAACGCGGCCGATGAGGTCGCCGTGGACGCATTCCTTAAGGGGCGGCTGCCATTTCCTCGGATCGCGGCCGTGGTGGAGGAAACGCTCGGACGAATGGGCGCCTCCGAGCTCCGGAGCGTCGGGGACGTTCTGGCCGTCGACGACGAGAGCCGAAGGGTGGCCCGGCAGGTGGTCGAGGCGCAGCCGGCTGACGCGACCGCCCCTCGTTGAGGGGCTGCGGCCCGTCCCAAAACCGAGACAAAATAGCGAGTAGCGAGATGATATTCTTTGAGAACCTGTGGTGGCTGCTGGTCCTTATCGGGATCATGATCATGGTCCACGAGTTGGGTCACTTCTGGGCGGCGCGCTTTTTCGATGTCCGGGTGGAGACGTTCAGCTTTGGCTTCGGTCCGCGCCTCTTTGGTTTCCGGCGGGGCGAAACGGACTTCCGTTTCTCGTTGATCCTGTTCGGAGGTTACGTGAAGATGGTGGGCGAACAGCCCGGAGACGATGCCTCCGATCCGCGCAGCTTCCTGGCCAAACCGAGGTGGCAGCGGCTCATCATCGCCCTCGCCGGCCCGGTGATGAACATCATCTTGGCCGTGGCGCTCCTGACGGGTCTGTTCATGGTCAAATACCCCAAGCCGGCTGACTCGGCCCCGGGAGTCATCGGCCATGTCGCTTCCGGCACCCCGGCGTCGGAGGCTGGGATTCAAGCCGGCGACCGCATCGTCGCGATCGGCGGGGTGGAGGAACCGTCGTGGGACGACATTCTCGCCAAGGAATTCGCCAGCGCTCAAAAGCCGCTGGCGCTGATCATCGAGCGTGACGGCCGGCGGCTCGAACTTGAGGTGACTCCCCGCCTGGACGACAAAACGGGCGTCGGCTATGCCGGCTGGTCGGAGGAGCGTGAAATCCAGATCGCCGGCATCCTGGAGGGTATGGATGCCGAGCGGGCCGGACTGAAGCCCGGCGACACCATCATCAGCATCGACGGACGCCCGATCCGTTCCGCGCCGTCGGTCAACGAAATCATCAAGGAAAGCAAGGGCGAACCCGTCGAGGTGATCTATTCCCGGGACGGGGTGCGCGACCAGGTCACGGTCCGGCCGAAGATCACCAGCGTCGAAGGCGAGGAGCGCTACATGATCGGCGTCCAACTCCGTGAGAAAGTCGCGTTCACGAAGCTGGGACCGATGGAGGCGTTCTCGGAGTCGATCCGGCACAACCTGCGGAGCGCCACGCTCATCCTACAGTTCCTGCGCGGCGTCATCGAACGGCGGATCTCCGGCGAGGCGGCCCGCGAAGGCCCGTTCGCCTTTGTGGCGCTGATGGCGATGGTGAGTCTGAACCTCGCCGTCTTCAATCTGCTCCCGGTGCCCATCCTGGACGGCGGTGTCATTGTACTCCTCCTGGTCGAGATGGCAATGGGCCGCGACCTCAGCCTCCCGGTCAAGGAGGCCGTCGTCAAGGTCGGCTTCCTGTTCATCATGGCGCTGGTCGTTTTCGTCGTGGTGAACGACCTTCGCAAAGTGCTGCCTTCCGGCGGTTAGCGAGGGACGGCGGTTCCGGCCTAGGTGGCCGCCCTCTCGACGGCCTTGGGTTGCAGGCCCGCTTTGGCGAGGACGACGTATACCAGGAAGCCCACGAAGAAGCTGTAGAGCACGGCCGGCTGGGCGTAGTCTTTCACCTGCTGGGAAACCGGGAGGAACGGCAGAATACCGACCAGAAAACCGACGGCCCAGGCGCCATAGCCGGCGATGCTGATCCCTTCGCGGGGTCCCGCCCACCGCCGCCCCGAGAGCAGGTAATCGGCCGCCATGGCCCCGCAGATCGGCCCGAAGGAGGCACCGACGATGGTGAAGAAACCGACAAGATCCCCGGCCACCCCGGTTACCGCCAGCACGATGGCCACGGTCACGCCGGCCATGGTAGAGGCCATGCGCGACACGGCCGGGATCATGGTGGCGAAGCTGTTCCCCGCAATGAAGGCGCAGAAACAGGCGGGCGCAATAGACGCCACGGCGAACAGCAGGAACATCGATGAGGCGAGGAATCCGCCGATCGACGTGATGACACCGTCGTAGGAGAACGTCTCGAGACCCGGATTCAAACCGTGTGCGCCAGCCACCGACAGCAGCGGCAGCCCGCCGGCATACACAATGGCGAGGGCGATTCCAACCAGGCCTCCGAGCCGCACGTCACGGGCGTCGCGGCTGCTCATTCCGAAGTCGGCGCCCGCCGCTCCGGCGGTGGCGAAAAAGCCGATGACGATCTGAATGATCAGCGTGAAGGCCAGCCATGGCGCTGGATTCGCCACCGTGTAACTGGCCAGACCTCCGGATGTTTTGAAGAAAGCGATGAGGATCATCAGGAACGGGATCACCGCCAGGTAGGTGGCCATGCGGGCCACCAGGGCGATGCCCTTGACGCCCACGTAGGCCATCGCGTAGCCCCAGGCGATCGCGATGAGGACGAACGGCAGCGTCATCGGTCCGGCCTTGGAGCCAAAACCGCTGAGGATGAACTGGGTCGAGATGTAGGTGTTGACCGAGAACCATCCGACCTGAAGCAATCCCATCAGCAGGCCGGGCATGAGATAACCCCCGGTCGTACCGAAGGTCGAACTCCCGACGACGTACAGGGGATATCCGGTCTTCGCGCCGAGCAGGCCCGGGACCAGGTAGTACAGGCCGTAGCTCAGCAGGCCGGCGACCACCAGCGCCGCGATGCAGACGCCCGGCGAAGCGCGCTCCACCGTACCCTGGGCGATCGACTGATAGAACGCAATCCAGAGAAAGATCCCGGCGTAGCTGGGAGCGGTGTTCTTGTACCAAGGGGCGCGATTTGAGGCGGGATTGGGAGCAGTCTTGGCAATGTAGTCAGGCAGCATGCTTCACCTTCCGTTTGGGTCTCTCGGCAAAACGCGCACCAGTATACTATGGCGCGCCGCCCGCCGGCCGCCCCAGTCCCCCGCCGGCCTCGCCACTCCGTCCGGGGATGGCATACGATGAAAAACGGACACTACCCCGGCAATGCCCGCCGCAAGGAGCAACATGGCACAGATCAAGGGACCCGCAATCTTCCTCGCCCAGTTCATGGGTGACGCTGAACCGTTCAACAGCCTGCCGTCCATCGCCGCGTGGGCGAAATCGCTCGGCTATCTCGGCGTGCAGATCCCGTCCTGGGACGGACGCTGCATCGACATCGGGAAGGCCGCCGAGTCAAAGACCTACTGCGACGAGATCAAGGGCCAGTGCAACGGGCTGACGATCACCGAGCTGGCCTCGCATCTCCAGGGGCAGCTCGTCGCGTCCCATCCGGCCTACGACGAGCTGTTCGACGCGTTCGCCGCTCCGGAAGTACGCGGCGATCCGAAGGCCCGCTCCGAATGGGCCGCCAAGCAAATGAAGCTGGTCATCAAGGCCTCGGCCAAGATGGGGCTGACCGTCACCCCGTCGTTCACCGGAGCGCTGCTGTGGCCGATGATCTATCCGTGGCCGCAGCGCCCGGCGGGGCTGGTGGAAGAGGGCTTCAAGGAGTTGGCGAAACGCTGGAAGCCGATCCTGGATTTCGCCGACAAGTTCGGCGTCGACCTCGCCTACGAGCTGCACCCCGGCGAGGACACCTACGACGGCGCCACCTTCGAGCGGTTTCTCGAGGCGACGGGCAACCACCCCCGCGTCGCCATCAACTACGACCCCTCTCACTTCGTCCTCCAGTGCCTGGACTACGTTCGCTTCATCGATACCTATGCGCC
>CAYRPT010000104.1:0-9489 GCA_964425895.1 uncultured Solibacteraceae bacterium
ACCCGCGTGAAATCGCTTGGTCCCTGCTCGATGACCGGTTCGGCCCGGGCGGCCAGCCCGGGTTCCGGCGAGAAGATCCGGGTGGCGCCGGCGCCAGAGGCTGTGGCCGGCGGTGGCGCCGGTGCTTTGAACAGCCGGGTGTACTCTCCCACGGGAGGCTTTGGCTCCGCCTTCGGCGCCGGAGGAGGAGGGGTATGCGAAAGATCCTTGCCGGCCAGGGAGCCCGCCGCCAGGGGAGACTGAAAAAACCTGGTGAACTCGCCGGGCGCGGCTTCCGTCGGGCGCGGGGGCGGAGGAGTCTCGCTGCGGGGCGCGAGCGCCGGTCCGCTGCCCGGCTCGGGGCGGAACATCCGCGTGAAATCGCCCGGGGGCTCAGCGGGCGCGGCTTGGGGAGGCGGCGCGGGTGACGCGCGGAACACGCGGGTGAATTCGCCCCCGCCGCCCGCCGGCGGCGGCAAGGGCTGCTCAGGTTGAGAGCCCGGAGGGCCCGCCTGGAAGAGGCCCGTGAACTCTCCCGCGCTCGAGGGTCCTGAGGGGTGCGGCGGGGGTGGGGCCGATCCGGCGGAGGGCTCCGCGGAAGGCATCGGCGGCTGCGTCGGCAGCGTACTCGAACCGGCCCGGAACAACTGCGTGAAGTCGCCCGCCTCCGGGCCTGGAGCGGCCGGAGCCGGTCGTCCGGGCTCCTCCGGCGCGGAGCTTTCCGGCGCCCACGCCGCGCCGGTTGGTCGTTCCGGAATGAGGTCAGCCCGCATCAGCCGGGTGAATTCGCCGGGTTCCGGCACAGCTTCGGGTGGCGCGGCCGGGACTGGCGCGGCGCCTCGAGAGGCTTGAACGGGAGACGGCCGGCCCGAGAGGGGCGGCACGTCGGCTGAACGGATCAACTGCGTGAACTCGCCCGGTTCAGGGGCGGGCTGCACCGGTGGTTGTACAGGTGCGAACTCCACCGTTTCGGCCAGTTCCGGTTCGGGTGTCGTCGCTGCGGCCGGAAAGGGCCCGGTCGCGGCCGATTCGGGGCCGGTCGGCGGGGCGGTTGGCACGCCGCTTCCAGCCGGGAGGGAAGGCGCGATGTCAACGGCGCTGATCAGCCGGGTAAACTCACCCGGTTCCTCTCGGGCTGGCGGCGGGATGGCGGACGGCGGCAGATCCTGGGTGGTCTCAGCGCTCGGATCTTGGGGGCGGGCGCCGGCCCCGGCGGGCCCGGACTTGCCCGGGCGTCGCTCACCCCCGAGCGTGGGCACAGCCCACATGCCGAGCTTGGCCAGCGGGTCATCCGGGCCGGTTTTCTTGCGAGGAGGTTGCTTTGGTTCTTCCACAACTCACCCCCTTTTCCATACTGACACCCGTTCCCCCGGGATTCAAGGCAACACCTCACCTCCTCACCCACCCGGCGCCGGGACCTTGTTGGCGTGGCGATGGGATGGCCTTACCCCGGATGCGTTTCAGGTCAGATTCCGGATGACGTTGAGTTCGCCGGTCTTGCCCGCCTCCAGCACCGGCCCCATGTAATCGTCCACCATCTCGGCGGTGAGCGGAACAGGCATATTCTGGAGCTTCATTTTGAGCTGCGGGTTCTTTGCCGCCTCCAGCGCGCGCCGGATGTGGTGGTCGCCAAACCCCCGGACCTCCCCGAGCGTCACCGGGATGTTAACCCGCCGTTCGAACGTACGGAGCCCCTCGGCCACCGCCATTCCGGCCCGCCGCGGCTCGGCCTCGGCGCCGGCGGCGTCCATCACGCCTGCCTTGGCGAGACTGGCCGTCACCAGCTTGAGAGGCTCGCTGACCGCGGGCGCGTAAAACACGGTGTAGTACGGGTTCATCATGATGCAGGCGCGGCCATGGCTCAGGATGTCGATCAGCGAGAAACTCGTCAGGTGGGCGCCGTTGGTGCCGCCCAGCATGATGGCGTATCCGCCCAGGTCGGTGGCCAGCGCCAGCGCTTCGCGCCCTTCGGCGTCGCGCGGGTCCTCGACCACGCGGGGCAGGTACTCGAAAACGAGGTCGAAGGTCTCCCGGGCCACCTTTTCCATGAGCCCGTAGTAGGGTTTGCCCACGGCGCCGTAGAAGACTTCGAGCGAATGCGACACGCCGTCGAGCGCCCCGTCGGCGGTCAGCGCCATGGGCGAGCCGACGCTCACCTCGAAGTCGTAAGCGGCGCGGGTGGGAACGATCGCGTCATCGACGATCAGTTTCTTCTGCCCGGTGTGGATGTCGGTGATGTTGGAGTACTTCGTCAAGTGCGCCGCCGAGCTGGAAGCGGTCTGAATCGCGAGGTGCGGGGCCAGCTTCTTGCCCGTCCGGGAGAGCCCCTCGGTCACCAGACCGGTTCCGAAGTACTCATCGATGCCGCCGCCCAGCGTGCGCAGCACCTCCGCGGCCTTGGCGGCGTCGATGGTGCTGCCGCCGCCGAAGCTGACGTAGAAATCCGGATTCGCCTCGGCGAGCTGCGCGGTAATGCGGGCCAGGTCCTCGCGCGGGGCGTTCGGAGCGGCGCCGTCAATCACAGCCGCGACCTCCGCGCCGGCCGCTTCGAGCGAGGCCTGGATGACTTCCGCATATCGGTCCGAACCGGGGAAAACGTCGCGAATCAAGGCGGCCCGCTTTCCCAATCCACCGGCCAGCTCGCCGATGCGCGGGAGCACACCAAGGCCGGACAGGTATTGCTCGCCCTTGAATTGCCGGATCAGCTCGCGTGCGTTCGTGAAGGAAGCCATGAAGAAGTTCTCCTGTCTCTCTACTGCTAACATGAATTGCTTGCCGGCCGCTGCGCCGTGACGTCGGCGGGTACGCTTGAACGGCCACTTGTCCAAGAGGGCGGTCTGCAAAGAGGGAAGCGGAGATGAAGATCCTGGTTACGGGCGGTACGGGGACAGTCGGCAGCCGGGTGGTGTCCGGGCTGCTGGCGCGCGGAGCGAGCGTGCGGGTGTTGACCCGTTCGCCGCATAAGCTCGCCCGGCTCGACGGCCTCGTCGACGTGGCCGAGGGCAGTCTCTCGGATGCCGGGCCCCTGGCCGCGGCCATGCGCGGAGTCGACGCGCTGTTCCTCCTGACGCCGCTCGCTCCGGATGAAACCGCCCAGGGGCTCCACGCCGTCGCCGCCGCCCGCGGCGCCGGGGTGCGGCGCGTCGTCTTTCAGACCGTGCACCGGCTCGAGGAGGCGGCCGACGTTCCCCACTTCGCATCCAAGATCCCTATCAAGACGGCCATCCTGGAATCCGGCCTTGACTTCACCTTCATCGAACCGAACAACTTCTTCCAGAACGATTTATGGCTCCAGGATCCGATCCGGTTTTTCGGTGTGTATCCGCAACCTCTCGGCGCGAAAGGCCTTCACCGCGTGGACGCCGGCGACGTTGCCGGCGCGGCCGTGAATGCGTTGCTCGACGAGGGCCATTCCGGCCAGTCCTATCCGCTCGTCGGCCCCGAGGCGCTCACGGGCGAGGAGTGTGCCGGGATCTGGAGCCGGCGGCTCGGCCGGGAGGTACAGTACGTTGGCGACGATCTCGACAACTGGGAAAAGCAGGCCGAGCTGCTGATGCCTCCGTGGCTGGCCCACGACCTGCGAATCATGTATGAGCACTTCCATGCCTCGGGCCTGGTCGCCACCGGCGAGGAGCAGGCTGCCTGCCGGCGGATCCTCGGTCGCCCGCCCCGGCGCTTCGACGATTTCGTGGCCGCCACCGTGGCAAGCTGGATGACGCCCTGAGGGCTGCGGTGGCATCTGTCGCTTGATTTCGCGGGCCTCAACAGGCGGGCTGAATCACCGGCGGCGCAGATTCCGTTGCGCCTCCCAGAATCTCGCTGAGCGCTTCCTGCCGGAAGCGGAAGATCTCATGCAACTGGCGCCGGACGAATAGCCGGTGTGCGATGGCCCCAAGGAAACCGAGCGGCAGCTCGTAGTGAATGATGTCGGTGACGAGTGTGCCTTCCTCGGTTGGGCGGAAGCTGTGGCGGTGATGCCACAACTTGTAGGGACCCCTGGCTTGCACGTCGACGAATTCGAAGGGAGGTTCGTAATCGGCGATGATAGTCTTCCAGCCCAGCGGGATACCCATCCAGCGGATCGTATAGTCGATCTCGGCGCCCTTCTCCATGCGCAGATCCCTGGTGCGGATGACGAAGTTGAGCCACGGCGGCGTGATCCGGGAGAGATTGGCCGGGTCCTTGAAGAATTCAAATGTCTCTACCAGACTCAACGGAAAGCGCTGCTCGCAGCGGAGCTCATAGGTTGCCATGATGGATGAATCCCTTAGCTGTTGCCGTCCCCTTATTGGATGAGCGCCGAGCGCTGGGCGGGTGTGAAATTGCACCCCGGATCGGGCGGCGCCGGCTCGGCCAGGCGGCGGAGATTCAGCCGGGCGTCGAACAGGCAGGGGTTTCGCTCGAGGGCGGCGAGCAGGTCTCGCACGGCGGCCTCGCGCTGGCCCAGCGCAACGAGCGCCACGGCCCGGTTGTTCAGCGCCCGCGGCTCGTTAGGCTCCAGGGCAAGGGCCCGCCCGAATTCGGCAAGCGCCTCGGCGGGCCGTCCCGTCTCCATGTAGATCCGGCCCAACTCGGAGGCCACGCGCGAGTCGTCCGGGGCCAGCCGGCGGGCCTCCTCCAGCAGAATCAAGGCCTCGGCGGCCGGCCGGACGCGCGCAAGCTGGATGCGCGGCCGGACCTTGCCGGGGGCCCGCTCGAGCGCCTCACTCCACAGCGACTCTTCGGTCTGCCATACATGCACCCGGCCCACCGTGAGCCCGAGGAGCAGAACGCCGGCCGCGGCCGGGATGATGGGGCGGAGCCGGGCAAGCGCCATACCGAGAGCCGGCGAGAAGGCCGCGAGCGGCAGGTAGAGGCGCCGGTCGGCCGCGACGTCGTCCGCGGGGAAGACGGAGGAGCTCGGCAGCAGAAGGATCAGGCCTCCGAGGAACCAGAAGCCCAACTCGAGGTTCCGGAAGCGGCGGAGCGCGGCCGCGGCCATGGCGGCGAGGGCCAGCCAGGCGAGGGCCGCGGCGGCCGTGGACGGAATCGTGATCTCCGGGTCCACGGAAAATCCGTGGGGAAAGAGCAGGAGGCGGAAGTATCGGAGGATAACGGCGCCCTGCGCCGCAAAGTACTCGAGCGGGCTGTGGACCGAGCCCGGGCCGGCGCCCGAGCCACCGAGGCGTGACGCTGCCCAGATCACCCGCAGGCCAGCGGTCAGCGCCATCGCCGCCATCGCCGCCGCGGCCGGCCGGCCGCGCCCGCCCGTCGAGCGGGACCAGTCGAACAGCAGCAGAAAGGCCGGCAGGGCGGCGCACTCCTCTTTCGAGAGGAGGGCCAATCCGAAGCAGACGGCCGCCAGCCAGTGCCGCTCCCGAAGCCACGCGCGCCAGGCCAGCAGGCTGAAGACGGTCATGAGCAAAGTCCCGCGGGCGAAGATGTAGACCACCGGTTCGGTTTGAATCGGATGTATAGCGAACAGGGCCGCCGCGGCGTAGGCCGCCCGCCCGGGCTTCAAATCGCCCAACAGCCGCAGGAGCAGCCAGGCCGCCGCCAGGTGCAGCGCCAGGTTGACGGCGTGGTAGCCGGCCGGATTCGGCCCGCCGAGTTGGAAGTTGAGCCAGTAGGTGAGCCAGGTCAGCGGGCGGGTCCGCTCAAGGCGCCACATTTCCCGCCACCCGGATGGCGAAGTGACGGAAGGATCCTCGAAAAGGGCGTGGTCGTCGAAATGGAACCCGGCCGTGAGCGAAGCGCCGAACGCCAGGCAGACCGCCGCGGCCAGCAGCAGGTCCGGAGCGGGGAAGCGGCGCCGGCTCTTCATCGAATGCGTTCGAAACGGCCGCGCGCCGCCGGGAGCGGGCCGGAGCGCGCTGGCGGGCGCTATTCGTAGGGGACGTTGAGTCCTTCGAGGATGCCCCTCATATAGCCGATGGCGAGCACCTTGCCGCCCATCGCATAGCCGGGGTTTTCATTCGATTCGTCGCCGATGGTCGGCGCGTGGTCCGGGCGGATCGGCCCGTCAAAGCCCCCCTCGTGGTAGATCTTGAGCATCCCGGCCATGTCGGTGGGGCCGTTGTCATGGAAGGTCTCGCGGAAGTACTCCCGCTGGCCCTCAACATCGCGGAAATGCACGAAGAAGATCTTCTTTTGCGCGAGCCACTCCTTGGCGAGCGCCTTCACGTCCTCGCCCATGGCTACGAAGTTGGCCTGGCAATAGGTGACGCCGTTCACCGGGCTGGGCACGATATTCATGATGCGGCGGTAGTTCGCCCCGCTGATGACGATCCGGGCGATGCCGCGCAGCAGCGGCAGCGGCGGATCGTCGGGGTGCAGCGCCATTTTGACGTTGGCCTTCTCCGCCACCGGAATGACGGCTTTGAGGAAGTATGTGATGTTGTCCCACATCTTCTCCTCGCTGACGCGGCCCCACTTGGTCAGGCCCTCCTTCTCGGCTTCCTTGAGATCGAAGAGCGTGGTGAGGGCGCCGCCACGCTCGGGGTAGTCGGAACTCGTGCGGTACCAGCCGAGACCGGCCATGAAGTTGTAGCAGAGCACCGGGATGCCGACTTTGCCCAGGGCTTCGATGGCGGCGACGTAGTTCTCCAGTTCCTCGTCGCGGCCGTCAATGCCGAGCTTGATCTTTTCGGCGGGGACGGGATGGCTCTCGACGCAGTCGATCTTCAACCCGTATTGGCCGAATTCCTTCTGGATGTCGCCCAGCGTGTCCACGTACTGGGAGCGGGGCACCTTTCCGAGCGCGCCCGACACCCCGGCAACCACGTGGGTGAGCCCGATCTGGCGGATCAGCCGGGCCTGCTTGGGCTGCCCAGGGCTCAGGATCATGGCGAGCTTCATGCCTTGCCGGCTCGCCTGGGCGGTTCGCACCCAGGCGCTCGAAGCGGCCGCGGCTCCGCCCAAGACCGTGAGCGATCGAATGAGGCAATCCCGGCGGGACATCTTCGCCATGATGGTTCCTCCCTCTTGATGCCGTGTTGCCGTGCACCCGTGCTTCACCGCTCGGGTTCCGGCTCAGACCAAAGTATATAACAGCATTTCTGGGCCGGCCTACCAGGCGGACGCGGTCCGGTCGCCGTAGGGATCGGCTACGGCTTCCAGGACTCCCGACGGCAGCGCCTGGATGGCCACGGGGGCCGACCCGCTGTTCCACCGTGAGACCACGCGGACGCGGTGCCCGCGCCTCTTGAGAGCACCGGTGGTGGCCGGGGGCAAGCGCTCGTCCAGCCGCAGGTCCCCCGGGGCCATCGCGTGGTTATCGAAGCTCGAAACCAGGTGGCGGCTCTGGAACCGCGGCGCCTCAACCGATTCTTGTGCGCTCATGCCGAAATCGATCACGTTGAGGACGATCTGCAGCAGCGCCTGGTCCTGATTATCGCCGCCCGGCGTGGAGAGGGCGAGAACCGGTTGTCCGCCTCGAGTGACAAGCGTTGGGCTCAAGGTTATGCGCGGGCGCTTGCCCCCGGCCAGCTCGTTCGGATGTC
This sequence comes from uncultured Solibacteraceae bacterium, assembly GCA_964425895.1. GTDB lineage: Bacteria > Acidobacteriota > Terriglobia > Bryobacterales > Bryobacteraceae > CAYRPT01. Next base: position 7,461 of record CAYRPT010000104.1, read on the forward strand.
CCGGCGCCAGCAGGAAGCTCTGGGCACGCTGGGTAAGCGGAATCCCGGTGTCACCGGCGATCACCGACGGCATCCAGGCTCCGGAGGGCGTCGCCGAGAACATGACGCCCTGGCGGTCCACGGCGTTAACACACGTGGTGTCGCGGGCCATCAGAGCATCGTCGATGGGCACTGTTTCGAGATCGTATTGCGAAGGGTGTTTCCCCGCCGGAGCGCCAATCCGGCCCGGCAGGAATTCGAGCGATGCCGCGGGACCGATGAGCGCCCGGCGTTCCGCCGCGTATTCTTTCGACAGGAGGCGGACGGCGGGCAAGGGAACGAACTCCGGGTCGCCGTAGTAGGTATCACGATCCGCGTAGGCCAGCTTCATGGCTTCGGTAACGCGATGAATGTAGTCCGGGGAGTTATGCTCCAGGCGGGCGAGATCGAAGCCCTCGAGGAGGTTCAGCATCTGGAGCATCACCGGACCTTGCGTCCAGAACCCCGGCTTATGCACGGCGTAGCCCCGGTAGGAGGTGGTGAGCGCCGGCTCGGGCGTCAGGCGGAAGGCCGCCATATCCTCGTAGCGCAAAAGCCCTCCGGTCTTTTCCATGAAAGCGCCGATTCGGCGGGCGATGTCGCCGCGGTAGAAGAAGTCGCGGACCGCGTCGATGGCTTCGGCGCGGCTCCGGCCCGCGCTCAGGGCGCGCTTCTCGACTTCCAGCATGGAGGACATCGTGCGGGCCAGGTCTGGCTGCCGGAACAGTTCGCCGGGCTCCGGGGGCGTCCCGAGGGGAAGGAAAACGCGTCGCGACGAAGGCCACATCTCGAGGAATTCGCGGCTCCGCGCGATCGAATGGGCGCGCGTCTCGTCCATCGGCATGCCCTGGGCCAGGTCGATGGCGGGCTGCATGACCTCGGCCAGGGGGAGTGTGCCGAAGTCGCGGAGGGCGAGGAGGACCGCGTCGACCATCCCGGGCACCAGCGCCGGCGCCAGGCCCGCGACCGGGACGAAGCGCGACACGCCGCCGGGCGCGATGCGACGGACCTCGCCCGGCTGGAATGGCCGTTCGCGGAAGTAGCCGGCCGTCGCGCTTTTTGGCATCGTGCCGACGCCGGCGATCGCGAAGACCTTGCCGGCCGCGGTGCGGATGAGGATCGGGCACTCGCCGCCGAACCCGAAGTGCGAGTACTCGCTCACGGCGGCGGCGAGGGTCGCTGCCACGCCGGCGTCGACGGCGTTGCCGCCGCGGTGATACATGCGCAAGCCGGCCTCGACGGCGAACCCGGTTCCGCCCGCAACCGCCCCGCGCACGCCTCGCGCCGGGGTGCCGGCCAGAGGCTCCACCTGCTTCGCCGCCTGAGGGAACGCGAGGCCCGCCCCCAAAAGTAGGAACGCCCAGATTCTCTGCTTCATCGCACCGCCTTGATTTGAGTGTACTTTGGGAGAGCCGGGGCCATGCCGGCGGTCCGGTGCCACCTCCGGGCGGCCGCCTGCATCTGTGGGAAGGGAAAACACCATGCTTTACGAAATCGCCACCGCCAAACCTTTGGCCGAGATCGACAAGGGCCTGCATGAGGCGGCCGCCAGGCACAAGTTCGGCATCATCACCGTGCACAACCTCAAAGAGACGATGGCCAACAAGGGCGTCGATTTCAGGGGTGAGTGCATGATCTATGAGGTCTGCAACCCCCACCAGGCCAAGAAGGTGCTGGAGGCGCACGGCGCCGTTTCGACGGCCTTGCCGTGCCGGATCTCGGTTTACAGGGCCGGCGAGGGGTATCGTATTGCCACGCTGCTGCCCACGGCCCTGATGGCGATGTTCGGGGCGCCGGACCTCGAGCCCGTGGCGCGCGAGGTGGAAGACGTCCTCAAGTCGATGATCGAAGAGGCCGCCTGAGACGGCCGGAGCCCTCCGGACGGCTGTCACCGGTGCGCCCTCGCAACGGCAGAGACCGGCTCTCCCGGGAACATCTGTGAATGTTCCCTTTGAACAATGACGTGCGGCCTCTGCGCCGGAGGCGCGCCGCCGCGCGGTTAGCGCTCAGA
>CAYRPT010000105.1:0-9487 GCA_964425895.1 uncultured Solibacteraceae bacterium
TCGGCGAGCACGCCGCGGAGGCAAGAACGCGCGTCTTCTACGGACTTCTGCTGTGGTTCTTCGGAACCATGTTGTGGGGCTGCGTAACGAACAACGTGGTGATGCTGTACGTGGCCATCGAGGCCACCACTCTTACCTCCGGCCTTCTCGTCGCTTTCTATTGGGACCGCCGGGCGTTGGAGGCAAGTTACAAGTACCTGATGCTGCTGACAATCGGGATCACCTTCGCATTGTTCGGCTGTGTTCTGATATACGCGACCGCCGCCGCTACGGGGCAACTCAGCGGTGGAAGTGCCCTTCTGATCAGCGACGTGAAGACGGTGGCGCGCTTCATACCGGGCGGCACGGCGGCTCTGGCGGTAGCGTTTCTGGTGATCGGCTTCGGTACGAAGGCCGGCATCGCGCCTTTCCACCCTTGGCTTCCGGACGCGCACGCGGAAGCGCCCACGCCGATCAGCGTGCTGTTGTCGGGCGTGATGATCAAAATGGCGCTGTACGCGATGGCGCGAACGGTGAGCATCTTCTATCCCTCCTGGCCGCAAGTGTCCGTCTTTCTGGTCGCGCTGGGCGCTTTCACGATGGTGGTCGGAATTTTGATGGCGATGCCTCAGGACGATCTCAAACGGCTGCTGGCCTACTCCTCTGTCAGCCAGATGGGCTACGTGCTCGCCGGAGTCGGGCTAGGGACATACCTGGGGACTTTCGGCGGATTGTTTCATTTGTTGAATCACGCGATCTTCAAATCGCTGCTGTTCTTGTGTGTGGGCGCGGTCATCCACGCTACGGGCGCTCGGCGGATTGCCGGGCTAGGCGGGCTGAGACACCGGATGCCCATCACGAGCGCTTGCTTCTTCCTGGGGGTCCTGGCCATCTCCGGCTTTCCGCCGCTCAACGGCTTCTGGAGCAAACTGACGATCTACCTCGCGCTGGCGCAGTCCGGGCTCTGGTGGGTAGCAATCATCGCTGTCGCCACCAGCATCCTGACGATGGCCGTTATGGTTCGGGCGGGATTCAAGGTTTTCTGGGGTAGCGCAAAGACGAACGCCGCGTTCGGGGCGGTGAGAGAGGTGCCGACGGTGATGTGGCTGCCAATGGCTACTCTGGCGGCGCTGTGCCTTGTGCTCGGCGTCTACCCCCATGCTGCTTATCCGCTGCTGCATGGCGCCGCATCGGCGCTGGCGAGCTTGGGGACATGAACCGTTAGACCGAAGGGTAGGTGTCGCCGTGTTCGAAGCTCTGTGTAAGAAAGCCTTCACGAAGGCGCTGTGGGTCTACCACGCCAATGTCGGCGCCTGCAACGGCTGCGACATTGAGGTGATTGACGTTCTGACGCCGTACTACGACGCCGAGCGCTTCGGCATCAAACTCGTGGCGTCTCCCCGCCACGCGGATGTACTGCTGGTATGCGGGCCGGTCACGCGCCAGGTGGCTCCGGCGCTGAAGAGGCTGGTGGAGGCGACGCCCAACCCGAAACTCACATTTGCTATCGGCTCTTGCGCCACGGGCGGCGGGTGTTGGTTCGACACTTACAGCGTCATGGGGGGCGTGGACAAGGTGATTCCCGTTGACTATTACATTCCCGGCTGCCCGCCACGACCGGAGGCCATCCTCTATGGGATAGCCCTTGCGTTAGGGCTGGCGCCGAAAAAGGTCGCCGAGGAGAGGCTGAAGCAGGAGACGCTCGAAGAGTTGGCTGAGGGAAAGTCAACTTTTGTGGGGAGGGCGTGATGGCCAGTTGCCGTGGCAACGCGCTCCCGGCGTCAGGCCCGGAGACTCAGTAATCCGGTCAGAAAGGAGTTGTCAGCGTGAGCGAGAGCGCCAAGATCCTGATTGTCGACGACGACAAAGACCTGGTCGCGGTGCTCCGTGTTGCACTAGCGAGCAAAGGGTATCAGGTGACGTCAGCCTATGATCTTCCCACCGGGCTCGAAGCGGCCGCTGCTCAGCGGCCGGACTGTATTGTGCTTGACATCATGATGCCGCATGCCACCGAAGGCTTTCACTTTGTGTGGCGCCTGCGGCAGCAGAACGAACCTTACTTCAAAAACGTACCGATTATCGTATTGACTGCCATACACGAGAAGACCGATTTGCGCTTCTATCCCGATGCAAGTGACGGAACATACCAGGCCGGAGAATACCTTCCGGTTCAGGATTTTGTCGACAAGCCGGTCGACCCCACGTTACTGCTGGAGCGAATCGATCGAGCGCTTCGACTCAAGCCGCCGGCGTGAGGGCTTCTGACTGCACGGATCCACTCCGGCAAAACGGCGCACTCAGTGGCGGGAGGGCAAAATGACGGAAGCCGACGAGCTTCCGGTCGCGAGTGATCTGGAGCGGCGAACCGCGTGGTTCATCAAGCTGCGATGGGTTGCGGCTGGCAGTGTGGCTGGTGCGGCTATCATCGCACAACGCCTAGGCTTCTCCGAGTTGCCTGTCACGTCGATTCTGGGCGTAGCTGCCGGTCTGCTCGTTTACAATACCGTCCTGTTTCTCGTGGCGCGCCGTCTGAGCGTCAAGCCGGTAGACCAGGACTGGGTGCGTGCTAATCCGTTCGCACGCCTGTTGGTGCCGCGCACGTTTCTTGGACTTGGCGGCGAAAGCAGAGTGGCGAGGGCCGCCGTCTTTGCGTTCGTGCAAATCACGCTCGATTTCCTCGCTCTCGCACTGTTGCTCCACCTCACCGGTGGCGTCGAGAGCCCATTCAGGGTGTTCTTTGCCTTCCACGTCGTCATCGCCAGCATTCTGCTCTCCCGGCGCGCCACGTATCTCCAAACCACAGTGGGGTTTTTGCTTGTTGGCGCCGTCGTGTTGGGAGAGTGTTCGGGCCTCGTTCCACATCACTCGCTTCACTGGGTTTGGCAGCCCGACGTATACAAGAGCTGGAGTGTGGCTGCAACCTACGTTCTGATTCTGGGTGCGACCCTTTACCTTGCATCGTACCTGTGCAGCACCATCGCCGTGGATCTGCGCGAGCGTGTCCGCGCCAACGTGCTCTTATCGCGGCAGATCGCCAACGACAAACGCCAGGTTGAGGTCGCCTACGAGATCTGCCGGAAGGCCGAGCGTACCAAGTCGGAGTATATGCGAAAAGTGGCGCATGAACTCCGAGGTCCGTTGGGGACCATTGAGACCGCGCTCAAAGTGGTGCTGCAGGGTATGGCCGGCGGGCTCAGCGAGCCATCCCGCGAACTGATTACCCGGGCCCAACGGCGTGCCGGAGACCTCGCGGCAGTTACGCAGGACCTGCTGCTTCTGGCGCGCGCCCGAGAGGCGGAGCTCGACGAGAAGCCCGTGCCCGTTGCCATTGAGAAGCTGCTTGCGGACGTGATCGAGGATTTCAGGCCAAGCGCGGAACGTAAAGGCGTGACACTTTCGGTCGATACTGTTGCCGGAGGGTTGGTCCTCGGAGATCCGGTCGACATACGCCAGCTCCTGGCGAACCTGATTGAGAACGGCATACGCTACACGGAGGCGGGTGGAACCGTGACGGTTCGCCTCCGTTCGGAAGGCCACTGTCGGGTGCTGGAGGTGGAAGATACGGGCATCGGAATCGCGGCGGAGGATCAGCCCAGAGTCTTCGATGAGTTCTACCGTGGGACCAACGCCCGCGAGTATGCCGCCGAAGGAACCGGTCTGGGACTCGCGATCGTCAAAGCGATTGCGGAACGCCACGGCGGAAAGGTGACGCTGGAAAGCGAGCTTGGCCATGGTACGCTTTTCGCCGTGACCCTGCCCTGCGCGCGTCATTTGCCGGAGAGCGAACCTGGAATTTGAGGCAGGATATGCCTTTCCGTACGTAGATTGTTGAGGCCGCGGGAAGTCGAAAAGCGCGGGCTCATGCAGACGCGGCGGCCGGCTGACGGCAAGATGGCGCTGTATCAGGGCGCCTGGTTCGTGGTCCTCGAACCGCCGGCGCTCGATCATCGGGCTCTCTCGGCGCTTGCGGAATCTCTGGAACGGCATCTGGCCGGCCGCTGAGCCATGGGGGTCTGCCCCAGCCGGACCCCGGCCTCTACAATGAAGGAAGAGAGGGAGCCGTCGATGCCCCGCGGCGTAAGCGCACAATCCGGTAATCCGCCACTGGCTTCGATCCATTCCTTCTTTCAGATCTCGCTCCTCGGCCTGGTGGCCAGCGGCTACCTGGCGCTGGCCGGCTCGGGCTTCCTCGATCTACCGTCGACCCTGGCCGCGGGACTGGCGATCGGCGGCCGCTTGCTCCTGGTGGCCCTTAACCGCGAGCTGCCGCTGCGTGAGCGCTGGGTGAACGCGCTCAGCGTGGCCTACGTGGGCTTTTACCCGCTGGATATCTACTTCGTTTCGGGCGAGTTCTTGGCGGCCACGGTGCACCTGGTGCTGTTTCTGGCCATCATCCGGATTCTGACCGCCCGGTCTGGCCGCGATCACCTCTTCGTGGTGGTGATCGCGTTTCTTGAGTTGCTGGCTGCGTCCTTGCTTTCCACCCGGCTCAATTACTTTATCTTCCTCGCACTGTTTCTGCTGTTTGCGGTGGCGACCTTCGCGAGTTGGGAGATCCGTAGGTCGGCCTCGGGCTGTCTGGCGGTGGCCCGGTCGCAGCGGGAGTTCTCCTGGCGGCTCGCGGGCCTCGGCGTGACGATGTCCGCGGGCATTTTGCTCTTCACCGCGGGTCTGTTCTTTATTCTGCCCCGCACCGCGCGAGCAGCCTTCGAGCGCCTGGTGCCGGAACGGTTTCGCATCAGCGCGTTTTCCAACCAGGTGTCCCTCGGCGAGCTGGGCGAAGTGAAGCAGCAGTCCACCGTGTTGATGCACGCCCGGATCGCCGGGTCCTCGCACCCCCAGGACCTGAAGTGGCGCGGCAACGCGTTGTCGGAGTTCGACGGCCGCCGGTGGTACAACGACCCTCGCGGCGGCCAACCGTTACGGGTGAAAGGCGGGACCGTTTTCGTCGCCAGCGACGATCAGCGCCGCCTGCCGGGGCGCCGTCTCAGCTACGAAATCCAGCTCAAATCCTTCGGGTCGGAGACGCTGTTCATTGCCGGCCGCCCGGAGCTCCTGCGCATCGACGCCCCAATGATCATGCTCACTTCCGAGGGCAGCTACCGCGCAAACTTCCGCAGCCCCGGCGCGGTTCGCTACGGCGTTTACAGCTACATCGAGGAGGACGCACCGGTCCCCGCCGCTCCGCCTCAGGCGGCGCCCGCGCCCTCGCGCCGGTACCTCGCCCTGCCGGCTCTCGATCCGCGGATCGAAGACCTCACGCGCCGCCAGACATCGGCGGAGGCCGATCCCGTGACCCGCGCCCGGATCCTCGCGCGGTTCCTGCGGACCCGATTCGAATATGCCATTGAGGAGACGGACCCGGAGGCCTCCGACCCGATCGCCGACTTCCTGTTTCAACGGAGGCGCGGGCACTGCGAGTACTTCGCTTCGGCGATGGCGGTGATGCTTCGGAGCATCGGAACTCCTTCCCGGGTGGCCATTGGGTTTCAGAGCGGGATGTACAACCCGATCAGCGGATGGTATGTGATCCGCGCCTCGGACGCCCACAGTTGGGTCGAGGCGTGGTTTCCGGGGCGCGGCTGGCTGACCTTCGATCCCACGCCGGCCGCCGCCGTCGCCCCGAGCGCGGGACTGCTGGCCCGCGTGGGCCTCCTGTTGGATGCCGCGGAGACCTTCTGGCAGGAGTGGGTGGTCGAGTACGACCTGAACCGGCAGTTGTTTCTGGCCTCGCACATGGAACGGTCCCGCCGCCGTTTCTCCTTCGGCTGGTGGGGTGAGGCCTCGGACACGTGGCGAGACATCCGGACCGCCGCCGGGCCTTGGCTTCGCCGCTATGGCTGGTGGCTGGCCGGGGCGGCGGCGGTGGCGCTGCTGGTGATTCCCCTGGCGGGCCGTGCCCGGCGGTGGTGGCGGCAACGGAGGCCGCGCGCGCGCCTCCGGCAGGGGCGCATCGACGCCTCCGATGCCACGATGGTGTACCTTCATGCTCTCGACCTGCTCGAGCGGCGCGGCCACCAGAGACCGCCCTGGTTGGCTCCGCGCGAGTTTCTCCGGCACATCGGCCCGGAGCCGGTGGCGGCGGCGCTGGAAGCGCTGACCGCCGATTATCAGGAACTCCGTTTCGGGGGACATGCCGAGGCGGCCTCGCGCCTGGTCGCATCCGCCCAGCGGTTCGAGGCGGAGCTGAAATCCCAGCCGGTCACCGCGCCGACAGGCGTATAATGAGCGCGAGAGCGTGGTTCATGCGACGTCCCTGGGAAGACACGGCGTCCGCCATCCCGCACCCGCACTTGGGTGACGAAATCAACTCCAACATCGTCCGTTCGGAAATCGAGGGCGGGGTCCACCTGGAAGACCTGCCGTCCGAGGCCACGCTGGAGGTGGAAACGCAGAACCGGTGTTACCGCCTGGTTCACTGCGGCAACGGGTTGGCCTTCATCAGCGGCCACCCCGAGTTCTGCCCCGAGCCGGTTCTGGTGAAGATCCACGGCTCGAACTGGGGCGGTTCGATGTTGGAAGCCGCCTACGTGGGCCGGGGCATGCACCTGGAGTTCCGCCATCCGGCCTACCCGCAACCGATCGTCACGTCCCGTATCCGGGAGATCCGCCAACTGCCGTCCGAAGCGGGCAGGCTGAGTTGAGCGCGCCGCGGTTCGGGCGCGCGCTGGCTTGGCTTGATGTGCCGCGCCGCCGGCGCCCGACAACGCCTAGCGAGCGCCAGGCGCCGGAAAAAGAGCTGACGGCGGTTGACGTGGTTGAGATGCAGAGCTTCGAGGCGGGGTCCGGCTCGGTGATTACGATCCAAAGGTGAGGCGTCGCGGTCCCGCCTGGGGCGGGCATCAGGAAGGTGTCGCCGCACCTCATCTACGCAGGTTGCAGCATGGCTTCCGCGGCAGCCAGCGCTTCGAGTTCCGATTCGACCGCTGCGATCTCGCTTTCGGTCTTCTTACCGGCACGGAGGATGTCCCGATACTCAATCGGAATGGCGCTACCCTTCGGATCCTGCCACTCGGCCAGATCGTGCGATAGATTTACGAGATCCCACCGGCTCAGCCTTCCGTACTTCGCAAAGATCTCTTCAATCAGAGACTCCTCGGCGGGTGACAGTTCGTCGATCTCCGGCTCAGCCGTCAACGAAACCTCGTAGTTGCTGGGAGCGGAGATGAAGTGCCGCCACACTGGATCGGTGCCCGGAGCGGGCTCCTCGCGGATCAGGTCGAAGATCCGGCTGACGACCGGACCGTTGTCCATGGAGACATACCGATCGGTGGTGACCGGCCGGCCCCAACGCAGCAGCGCCTCGCGGTCGAGCAGGTACAAGAGCTTGATGAGCTTTAAGTAGCTCATCCGGCCGCCACGGAGTTGGAGAAACTTCGCGGCCGCTTCGGTTGCTCTCCGTTCGTTGAAGCGCAGAACCATTGACGTCATTCGCATTTTACGGCAGGACGTGTCACCGCGAAAGGTGCTTCAACTTCACTGGCCCCGCCGTCGCAGGGGGTTGAACGGGACCTGCGGCGCGCACTAAGATTGTGCTGGCATGTTCCGGTTGACCTTCGCATCGGTCCTGATTGTCTGGTTCGCGGGCGCCGGCGCCGCCCAGACCAGCGTGACCTCGCCGGATGGAGCGCTGCGGATCTCGTTTGAGACGACTGCGGGTGGGCAGCTTACCTATGCGGTTTCCCGGGCCGGCGTCCCGGTGATTGCGGCCTCGCCGCTCGGACTCGCCATCCAGGGTGGTCCGGTGCTCGGCTCCCAGGTCCGGATCACTGGAAGTTCCGTGGCAGCCGCCGACGAGGCCTACACCGTCGCGCATGGGAAGTCGAACCCGGTGCGTAACCGGTACCGGGCCCTCCGGCTCGAACTGGAGGAGACGGGGCCTCCGCGGCGCCGCATGGCGGTGGAGGCGCGCGCTTACGACGAGGGCGCGGCGTTTCGTTACGACGTGCCCGCGCAGCCCGGTATACCGGACCCGGTGGGCTTCCGCCTGCACGACGAGGTGACCGAGTTTCGAATCGCTCACGATGCGATCGCCTATCCTCTTTACCTCAACGGCTTCACCTCGAGCTACGAGGATGAGTACAATCGCGAAGCGCTGAGCGGCATCGCGGCCGACCGCCTGATGGCCATGCCGCTGCTCGTGGACGTGGCGGGCGGCGGCTGGGTCGCCATCACGGAAGCGGCGCTGGACGAGTACGCCGGCGCGTACCTGAAGAAAGGCGCCGGGGGGACGGCGCTTCGCATCGAACTGTCCTCGGCGGGCGGGCCGAAGGTGGAGCACGGTCTGCCCCATGTTTCGCCCTGGCGGGTGATCCTGGTCCACCCGGAAATCGGCCGGCTCATCGAGTCGAACCTGATCCTGAATCTGAATCCGCCCTCGGCCCTCGCTGATACGTCGTGGATCAAGCCCGGCAAGAGCGCCTGGGACTGGTGGTTCGGCCGGGTGAAGACCGAGCAGGGATGGGAAACCGGCATGGACACCCGAACCTTCCGGTACCTGATCGACTTCGCCGCCGAAGCCGGCCTCGAATACGTGCTCGTGGATGACGGTTGGAGCGAGCGCCAGAACATCCTGCGCGCCAAGCCGGGAATCGACATTCCGGACATCATCCGCTACGGGAAGTCCAAGGGTGTGGGCGTATGGTTGTGGCTCCACTGGACGGGTGTCGAGCGGCAGATGAACGAAGCTTTCCCCCTTTATGAGCGGTGGGGCGCCGCCGGCCTCAAGATCGATTTCATGGACCGGGACGACCAGTGGATGGTCAACTGGTACCGGCGCGTCCTCCGGAAGGCTGCCGAGCACAAGCTGATGGTGGATTTCCACGGCGCCTATAAACCTACCGGTTTGCGGCGCACCTATCCGAACCTGATGACGCGGGAGGCCGTCATGGGCCTCGAGTACACCAAGTGGAGCCGGCGCGTCGATCCCGAGCACAACGTCACGCTGCCGTTCACGCGGATGCTCGCCGGGCCGCTCGACTACACGCCCGGCGGATTCGGCAACGCAACGCCGGAGGAGTTCCGCCCCCGCTTCGACGACCCGGTCGTGCTGGGGACGCGCGCCCACCAGTTGGCGATGTTTGTCGTCTATGAAAGCCCGTTCGTATCGGTGGTGGATCATCCATCGGCCTACCAGGGCGCTCCCGAGTTCCAGTTCATCCGGGATGTGCCGGCCACCTGGGATGAGACGCGCGTGCTCCAGGGGCGGGTCGCCGACTACATCGTCATCGCCCGGCGCCGCGGAAACGAGTGGTACGTCGGCAGCATGACGGACTGGACGCCGCGGACGCTCGAGATTCCGCTCAGCTTCCTCGGCGGCGGCGCGTTCACGGCCGAGATCTATGCCGATGCGCCGGACGCCGGCGCCCACCCGGCGAAGGTTGTGGTCAGCCGCCAAGCGGTGACTTCGGGCGCCGTGCTCAAAGCGGAGTTGGCCCCGGGAGGCGGCCATGCGGTGCGGATCGTCCCGGCGCAGTGAGCCGGAGGCCGATGGATGGACCGGGCAAGG
>CAYRPT010000106.1:0-6957 GCA_964425895.1 uncultured Solibacteraceae bacterium
CAACCACTTCGGCACCGACGAGTTCATGCGCTTCTGCGAGCTGATCCACGCTGAACCTCAAATCTGCCTCAACCTGGGCAGCGGCACGCCGCGGGAGGCGGCCGAATGGGTCCGCTATGTGAATTCGAAGTGGAAGGACGGTAAGGGCGGTCTTCTATGGGAGCTCGGAAATGAACTGTGGGGAGACTTCCAGATCGGTCACCCGGCCCTTGCTGAGCTTGCGGGCCGGACCAAAGCCTTCAGCGACGCCATCCGCCAGGTGGACCCGCGGGCCGTCCTGATTGCGACCGGACAGGACCCGGACCGGTTTGAAGAATGGAACGCCACGCAACTCAGCATCGCTCCCGATGCGTATTCCTATCTCTCAACGCACTTCGTGACCGGTGACCAGCTTGTCCAGAGCGACCCCTCACCCGAATTCCGCCTCGACGCCAGGCTGGCGTTGCCCATCGGTCTCGAGCGGCGTCTGCGGCTGATGAAGAAGCAGATCGACGATCATCCGAACGCCCGCGGCAAGGTGAAGATCGCGTTTACCGAGTGGCTGTTCCACGGCGACAGCCGGCGGACGGGGACCTTTCACAACCTGGGCGGAGCGCTGTGCACCGCGGGGTTCCTGAACATGCTGTTCCGCGTGGCGGACTTCACGCCGATCTCCAACATGACCGGCCTGATCGAATTCGGCGGTATCACGAAGAGAAAGGCCACGGTCTACGGAGTGCCAGCGTACTGGGCGTTCCGCATTTACGCCAACGCGGACATCGACACTTTGGTGGAAACCCGGACCGACGCCGGCAGCTACAGCGTGAAGGACGGGAACCGCCGGATTCCGGACATTCCCGATGTTCCCTACCTCGACGTGGTATCGGCGTTAAATCAATCCGGCGACACATTGACGGTTTTCTGTGTGAACCGGGCTGCCGCCCGCGGAATCGACGCCCGGCTGCATCTCTCCGGATTCTCGCCCAACGGCGCAACGGTCGAGGAACTGCGCGCCGCCAGCGTATTTTCCAGCAATGATGAGTGGAGTCCCGGCGCGGTCCGGCCTCTGAGCCGGGCCCTGGACGTGTCGGGCGGCAGCTTCCGCTACGTGTTCCCCCCCGCAAGCGTCACGGTGATGAAACTCCGGCGGCGTTAGCCTTCCCTCGAGCCAAGGAGGACGAACATGAGAACAGTTTTGTGGACTTTGTGCTTGACCTGGTGCGTGTTTCCGGCGCCCGCGCAGCGCTGGTCCGAAGCCCGGGCGAACCGGTGGTATGCCGGGCAGCCCTGGCTGGTCGGGAGCAACTACAGTCCGGCATCGGCGATCAACCAACTGGAGATGTGGCAGGCCGATAGCTTCGATCCCCAACGGATCGATCTCGAACTCGGATGGGCGGCGGCCCTCGGGATGAACACGATGAGGGTCTATCTGCATGACCTGCTCTGGCAGCAGGATGCCGGGGGCTTCCTGCGGCGGATGGACGAATTCCTGCGCATTGCGGCCAAACACGGCATCCGGCCCATTTTCGTGCTCTTCGACTCCTGCTGGGACCCGCACCCGAGGCTTGGACGGCAACGCGCCCCGAAACCCGGCGTGCACAACTCCGGATGGGTGCAGAGTCCTGGCGCCGCCGCTTTGCGGGACCGGTCGCAGTATCGGCGGCTGGAGGCCTATGTGACGGGAGTCGTGGGGCGGTTCGCGCGCGATGAACGCGTGCTGGCCTGGGATCTTTGGAACGAGCCGGACAACATGAACAGCTCCAGCTACGGCGGCGAGGAGCCCAACAGCAAGGTGGAACTTGTGCTGGCGCTGCTGCCGAGGACGTTTTCCTGGGCCCGAAACGCCAAGCCGGAGCAGCCCCTGACCTGCGGCGTCTGGCAGGGCGACTGGTCCGCTCCCGAGAAGCTGTCGCCCATGGAGAAAGTGCAGCTCGACAGCTCCGATGTGATCTCTTTTCACAATTACGAGAATGAAGCGGAGTTTGAGAAGCGCGTCCGTTGGCTCCAGCGGTATAACCGGCCCCTACTGTGCACCGAGTACATGGCTCGCGGCAACAAGAGCACCTTCCAGGCAATCCTCCCGGTGGCCAAAAAGCACAAAGTGGCGGCGATCAATTGGGGTCTCGTGGCGGGAAAGACGCAGACCAACCTCCCGTGGGATTCCTGGCAGACGCCGTACGTCGGCCGGGAGCCCGCCATCTGGTTTCACGAGGTGTTTCACCGGGACGGCACTCCGTACCGCCGGGAGGAGGCTGACTTCATTCGCCGGATGACGGCCGCCCGCGAGTAGGCGCGCGGCAGACGAAAGGCCCAGGCTTGATGATAGATTCCAGCCGGCGACTGAGAATCGGCCACTCAGAGTTGTCGTTGTGACCGCGAACGGCGTGGCGGGCAAGCGGTCAGCGATCAGTCGTCAGCCAGCAATCAGCTACGAGGTGGATGTGCCTGCTGACGGCGCTCATCCGCTGAATGCTGACCGCCGATCGCTGGAAGCTCCCGTCCTCAAGATCTCAAGTATCCCTGGCTAGGATTCGTGGGAAAATGACGATTCAGGTTTCAGGGCGACGTCCGTTTTTTGGAAGAGCTGCCAGCAAAGAGGTCCCAACATGTCCCAACATCATCTTGACACCACCGGCCGGCGAACCTTCCTCGCCGGTGCGGCCGCGGCGGCGGTATCGGCCGTGTTTCCCGGCAGCGCGCCGGCCGGGCCCGCGGGCGCCGAGTGGAGGAACCGGCAGTCCGGCATGACCTACCGCCGGCTGGGGCGCACGGGTCTTATGGTTTCCTCCGTGGGCATGGGCGGAGACGACATCCGCCCTACCAACCATGACCAGGTCCTCTACGCCATCGACCTTGGGCTCAACTATCTCGATACCTCGCCGCGCTATGCGAGGGGGCTGAGCGAAGAAGGCTACGGCCATGTTATTCGAGGCCGCGGCCGCGACAAGGTATTCCTGACGAGCAAGGTGGCCGACGAGGTGACCCGCGACAGCAAGCAATACCAGGCGATCTTCGACAGCCTGCCGGCCGCCGAACAGACGGAATACCGCAACCGCGTCCGGGAGCGGCTCGAGCAGACAGGCGCAGTCAAACAGGACTATATGGGGCACTATTTCCCGGGCCAGGACAAGCTCATCCGGGACGCGGTGCTGCACAACCTGCTGGCCGAGAAGTACGCCGGCCGCATTCGCCGGGAGCGCGGCTATAAGGAGGAGATCATCGCCTCGGTCGAGGGCAGCCTGAAGAGGTTGGGCACCGACTATCTCGATTGCCTGCTTTGCCCGCACGGCGTGGATACGCCCTTTGAGGTCACAAACCACTCCGAGATCTTCGATGCCTTCGAGGTTCTGAGGAAACAGGGCAAGGTCCGTTTCTTTGGTCTGTCCGCGCACAGCGACCCGGCCGGGGTCCTCAACGCCGCCATCGATTCCGGGCAGTACTCCATGGCGATGGTCGCGTACAACTTCCTCAACCACAGCTACATCGACCCCGTACTCGAGAAGGCCCGAAAAGCGGACTTCGGCGTGCTGGCGATGAAGGCCAGCCGCGTCTTGCAGAACCCGTTTCGCCGCAGCACCTTAGTGGAGCATCGGGTGAAAACGATCAACGAGATGATCCCCGGGAATGATCTGACGCCCTTCCAGAAAGGTTTCAAGTGGGCGCTGATGAATGACAAGCTTTGCGGTGTGGTGGCGGGCATTTCCAACATGGAGATGGCCCGCCAGGATCTGCCGCTCGCGATGACGGAAGCCTAGCGGGTGATCTTCGTAGTGGGCAAGCTCTCGGCGTTTGAGGTGAAGCGCGTGCTGACTGCGCTGCTTCAAGAGCTGAACGCTGGCGGCTGATCGCTGAGAGCTGAAATTCAAGTATCCTTGGCTAGGATTGGCCCCCGGCCTGCCCGGCGATGAGCCGCCCGGTCTACCGCTTCAGGCGGAAGCGGGCCCAGGAGAGTTGCGACCGGCCAAGGTCCTTAAGCAGCTTCAACGCCGTGACCTTCTCCGGCGGAACAAGCTCTCCGGTGAGGAACTGCTTCAGCGCATCGGAGCGCCGCAGCTTGCCGGACGAGGTCCGCGGCAGCGTCCCCGGCGGGAGCAGTTCGACATGGTGGGGTTTGAGCGACAGGCCCTTGAGCACACGGCCGTTAATCTCGGCCGTCACTTCCTCATCGGGACGCGGATGAATCGTGTCCCGTTCGCCGAGCACGATCAACTGCTCGCCTTCCTCTTCCACCATCGTGCTGACCGCCACGACACAGCCGGTGCGGAGTCCGGGCACGTCAAGCAGCAACTCCTCCACTTCCTGAGGCGCGTAGTTCCGGCCGCGGATGATGATCAGGTCCTTGAGCCGCCCGGAAATGTAGAGGTGTCCTTCATACAGGAAGCCCAGGTCGCCCGTGTCCAGCCAGCCGTTGCGAATGATCGTTGCGGTCAACCCGGGGTCCTGGAAGTAGCCGCGGGTGATGGAAGGACCCCGCACCATAATGCGGCCGACACGTCCCTCCGGCAGCGCGGCGCCGCTTTCGTCCTGGATCTCGACCTTCAAACCGGGAAGCGGACGGCCCACCGAGACCATGCGCCGGCCTTCGCCCGGGACGGCCCGGTCCTCGAGGGAGAGAGCGTCCCGGTCGAACTCGACGGTGTGCGGAGGCTGGTCGACCTCGGAAAAACTGACCCCGAGCCCGGCCTCCGCCAGGCCGTAGACGGGCGTCATGGCGGTCCGTGGGAAGCCCCATCGGCTGAACCGCTCGGCGAACTGCTCCGCCGTTCGCAGCTCAATGGGTTCGGCGCCGTTCAGCGCCATCCGCCACGAGGAGAGGTCGACGCCCTCCATTTCCGCATCGGTCACCTTCTTGAGGCAGAGGCCGTAGGCGAAATTGGGTGCGGCTGAGATCACGGCGCGGCGGCGGGAGATCGCCTGGAGCCACACGGCGGGCTTCGCCAGAAACAGGTCCGGCCTCAGATAGGTGACGTTGCCGGGGAAATACAGCCCCATGTACAGGCAACCCACGAGGCCCATGTCATGGTACAAGGGCAGCCAGGAGACCGCTCCATGGGCCTGGTCTTCTTCCGTATAGGCCCCGAGAGCGGCTTTCATCATTTCGAGGTTGCACACGAGGTTCTCATGCGACACCATGACCGCTTTCGGCTCGACTGTCGTACCCGATGAGAATTGCAGGAAAGCCGGGGCATCCGGATCGGTCGCCACGGGACGCCAGACGCCGCCTCCGCGCTGTAGCTCGGGTGCGTGGATGACGCGCTCCAGTGAGGGCACGCCTTCGACGCCGGGGCCGAGAATCCTGCCGATGCGGCTGTCGGTGACCAGAAAGCGGGTCCCCACCTTGCCGAGCATTCTCCGCAGACGGGCGTAGTACTCGTCGAGCTTGCCCAGACGGAACGGCGGATACAGGGCGGTGGGTATGCCGCCGGCCAACTGCGCGCCCAGCAGGGCGTCAAAGAATTCGATCGACGTCGCCAGCACGAGGGCAACGCGATCTCCCGGCCGCAGCCCAGCCTCCTGATAGGCGGCCGCCGCCGTTTTCGCGCGGCCGATCACCTCTTGATAGGAAAAGAAGCGGTCTTCGCTGGTGAGTTCGACAAAGCGGATCCCGAGAGTCGCCGTTTCCTCCGCCCGCAGCAGGAAATCGGTGACCAGCCTAGTTTCTGAGACCATAGATCCTATCCTCGGGGGCTGTTTGCGCGATCAGGTGCACGAAATCCCTCAGGGTCCGGATCTCTTGCAGCGTCATCGCGTCAAACACACAACCGTAGAGGCGTTCGACTCCGCTCAGCAGCACCACGCTCCGCAGGGAGTCCAGTTGCAGAGCGTCGATGATCGGGGCGTCCAGGTCGATTGCCGCCAGTTGTTCCGAGGTAAGATTCAACTCGTCCTTGGCCAGCTCCCGGAGCTGTTCGAGAATCATGATCTCCTTGCCGTCGGGATCCAGATGTTCGGTCATCGATGAGTCCTCTCTCTACGCAAAACGGAGGGCAGCCTGACCCTCGCGGCCGGATGAGGTCTGGAGCTCGGGCTCCCCGAGCACGACCACCTCGTCGGTGGCATACATCCTGTCGATCCACCCGCCGTACTTCGATTCAAGCACGTTGCGGCGCACCTTGAGAGTGGGCGTCACCAACTCGCGGTCCGCCAGCGCAGCCGGCGGGAGAAACGCGAACCGCTTGGCGCGCTCGTAATGGGAGAAGCCGGCCTGGAGCGCGGCGAGGTCGCGGTGGTAAAGTTCGGCGATCCGCGGGTGCTTCATCAGGGCGTTCTCCGGCAAGCCGCCCAATCCGGCTTCCCGCGCGGCGGCCAGCAGGTGCTCCCAGTGGGGAACGAGAATGGCCGAAACAAACTTCCGGCCGTGGCCTAGCACGAAGGCTTCCTGCACCAGCGGACTCTGGACGATGGCGTGTTCTACGAGGGGACAGCACACGTTCTTACCCGTCGAGAGGACAATCACTTCCCGGCAACGCCCGGTAATGAACAGGTTGCCCGCGCGATCGATGCGGCCCAGGTCGCCGGTCCGCAGCCATCCGTTGTCGAAGGTCGCGGCGCTGGCTTCCGGGTCCCGGTAATAGCCCATCATGACGTTCCCGCCGCGCACGAGGATCTCTCCCTCGTCGCTCAGACGAATTTCGACGCCGCGCAAAGGAGCGCCGACTGATCCCGGCACCTCGTCACCCGGCGGATTCAGACAGATTACCGGTGACGTTTCGGTTAGGCCGTATCCCTGGACCACCCCGAAACCGGCCGCCCGGAAGAACTCCTCGATGCGGGGATCGAGCCACGCGCCTCCGCTCACCAGGTACTCGAGGCCGCCGAGTTCCCGGCGAATCCGGCGAAAGACTACCGCCCGCGCCAGCCCCGCCAGGGGTCTGTCCGCCCATGCGGCGCCGCCCTGACCGAATCGTGCGCGGTCTCTGGCCAAGGCGGCGCGAATCAGCCGGCCCGAGATCCTCTGCTTCCAGCCCGGCAGCACGC
>CAYRPT010000106.1:6967-9453 GCA_964425895.1 uncultured Solibacteraceae bacterium
CGATGTTGGTCTGGATCGTCTCGTGGACCTTCTCAAGAATCCGCGGCACACACCCCATCACGCGGGGCCGGTACGTCTTGAGCAGCCGGCCCAAATCGTGAGGATCGCCATAGGCGATCGGCACACCCTGGTAGAAATAGCCGTAGCAGAGAATCCGCTCGAAAACGTGGGACAGGGGCAACACCGACAACGCCTGGCTGGTGGAACGGAACCCCAGGCGCTCCAGGCAGGCCTCGAGATCGAAGACGATGTTGGCATGGGACAGCATGACGCCCTTGGGCGTTCCCGTCGTCCCGGAAGTGTAGACGATGGTTGCCAGCTCGCCGGGATCCACCTGGTCGGCCGCCTCCCGGATGGGCTGCCAATCCTCGGATCCGGGCGGAGGAGTGGCCTCGACGATCTCGTCCAGGGATGGCGGAGCGGCGTCGTCCAGCGAGATCACCCACTCGAGTTCCGGAAGCTCGGTCCGGAGTTGGTTGACCATCTCCCGGCGCGCGCGTCCGGCCACCAGGGCGGCGCGGCATCCGCTGTGCTCCATGATGAAGCGCACCTGGGCTGGCGCCAGCGTGGCGTAGAGCGGCACCGAAACAAGCCGCGCAAGCTGAATGGCGAAGTCGGCGATGTGCCATTCGGGCCGGTTGTCGGCGAAGATTGCGACCCGGTCACCGGGACGAAGCCCGAGCGTGCGCAGGTGCCGCTGGAGAGCGTAGACGGCGTGCTCGAACGCAACGGTCGAGTACGTCCGGCGGCCCGAGCCGGTGTCCGCCGCGAGCATCCGCTCGAAACGGAAATGGTCTATGTGATGAAAGAAGACATCGCTGATGACTCTCATCGCCCCTCTTGCCCCGGCTCAATGTCCGAACCCGACATGGCTTCGGTGTGCCCCGCGAGCCTGCTGACGATGCCGTGGCCCGCGTGCTCTCCTCCCGGCCGGTGACGCCCCGTGGCGTTGGAACTCGGCGGCGTCTCGCCCAACAAGGAAAACGGACCCACCCGCCGACCCCGTGGGGGAGCAGAGGCTCCCGTGGCTGAGAAAACTGCCGGTTCGCCTGATTGTACTGTATTGTCCGGGTGCGCCGCCAGCAGGAAGAATCCGTAGGGAGTTGAGTCGTACCAGAACCAGGCTGGTCCAAATTCGCTTATGAGGAGTGAGGCGGCGGCTCTGGCATCCGGCGGAGCGCCACGCACGCCGTTTTCGCTGCTGGAGCCGGCTCGCCGCTATGCTGTTTTGCCAACCGGGGCATGCCCGGAGGATGTTGCAACAGTTCTAGAGCTTCTCAACGATAGCGGCGGTACCATTAGGCACTGGTATCGCCCTCCGGAGCAGGGGGCGTGGTCAAGAACGGCTGGGGATCGACAAACTGAACCAGGCAGTGAGTCGGATTCAAAGGCAGAAAATCCCGATCGGTAGTCAACAAGACCGCGTCGGCCGCTTTAGCAGTGGCCGCGATCCACGTGTCATTGTTCGAGATCACGCGCGCGCCGCCTGGGTTTTTCCGGCATGCGCGATCGACTGCCACGTAGTTCAGCAGGACCTGCTCGTGGTTCAGATCGATTGTCACCAGGTTATCGAGGGCAGTCGCGAGGGCCTCGCGCTTCTTGTCTCCCCACCCGTTTGCATCCGCGATCACGAGCAATTCCCCATGGGTGACGATGCTCACCAAGGGCCGGTTCACCGCGTCGAGCAGGCCGAACGTCTGGGCGAGGTACTTGCCTAACTCATTGCCCCGCACCAAGTGGAGGATGACATTCGTATCCAGAAGGTAGACGGGTTCCGGCATCGCTATCAGGCTCGGATCCGCCTCACCGCATCAGCCATTTCCGCATCGGACTCGTCGCCCGGCCAGATCCCGAAGAACGTGGCCACCCCGCGTTTGCCCACGTCCGTGAGGCGGACGCGCGCGGTGGCCGGCCGCTTGGCTTGTGGAGGAGGCACCCTCGCCCAGAGCTCGGATACTCCCTCGCCAGGTTCGATTCCCGCCGCATCGATTCGCAGGAGCCGTCCGGATGGGCGGTAGACCGCGCGTCCGAGCACCATTACACGTCGGCCGAAGCGCTCTCTGAGGGAATCGAGCAATCCCGGCGACGTCAACACACCATGCACTTCTTCGCCACCCTCCATCCTCAACCCGAAGCTACGAGTACTGTGGCGGATCATGTCCAGTTGGCCAGTCACCCGGACCTGCCGGGACTGTGGCGTGCTGGCTCCGAGCTTGGCCGCCGTCTGCGCCACCGCCGCGGTGATTCGCGGAGGTCGCGCGCCGGTCGAGAGCTGAACTCCATTTAGGCTCCCGGAAAACAGCCGCTCCAGGCGCGCGAACCGGTTGAGCAGCGCATTGTCAAACCAAGCGCTTTCTGAGTTCTCCTCGGCAACCTCCCGGACCACGCGCGAGAATACGTCGAACGCGGTGGCGTTCGGATCTGGCCGCGTATCCCAAAGCTCCTGCTGCACATAGAGTTCTTCGGCGGCCTCGCCGATGCGGGGG
>CAYRPT010000107.1:0-9447 GCA_964425895.1 uncultured Solibacteraceae bacterium
CTTCACTCACCCGGCAGCGCTCCTCGAGACCCTCCTCCTTGATGTGCTGGCGGGCCCGTTCCACCAGCTTGGAAGAAATCTCAATGCCCACCGAGCGCGCTTTGAACTTCTTGGCGGCGGTGATCAGGACCCGCCCGTCGCCCGATCCAAGGTCGTAGACCAGCTCGTTGGGGCGTACCCCGGCGGCCTCGAGCATCTTCTCCACGATCGGGGGTGGGGAAGGAACGTACGGGGCCAGGCTCCGCGAGAAGTCGCCGACCTGCGCCCGGCTCGCCAGCCCGAACGCCAGGACCACCAATCCCAAGCCTGCCCGCCTCCAGGTCAACCGGTGGCTGCGGACGATGGAAAGCCCGGCTCGCCGCCATCCCGGCCTACAGCGGAAACGCATAGTCACTCCGATGCCGCCGCAGCCATACGGCGGCTGTCTTTCCCTTTCACAATCTCGGACACGATCCCCCCGACCGCGACGAAAAGATCGCGCGGCCGGGTGATTGTATACTCCCGGCCGTTCAGGAAGTGCACCGCGACGCCGATCGCATCGCGCCACGGAATCTCGAAAGGATTCAAGTTGTAATTCATGTAGTACACGGGATACGGAAGCTGGCCGATTGCTTCGAGCTCTTGCTCCGGTATGTTCCGCGTGAGCATGGCTTTGGGTCCCGCGAAAATCAATGCGTCCGGCTGCGTGTCGCCCGCCACCTCCTGGCGGATCAGTTCCGACAGGAACGCCGCCTCGCCGAATTCATCGCTCAGACGGGCGATGTCGATCGTGCCGAGTTCCAGCGTCTCGAGGGAGGCGCCGATGGCCGGGAAATCGATGCGGTCCGCGTTCTCCTGGCGGTACAGCACCCTACGTTCGTGCAGGTTGAAGGTTACCACGGAGAACTTGGTAATCCGCGGCTCCCGCGAGATCGTCCTCAGTATGGACACTAAAGCAGACGTATCGATCGGACGCATGGTTGCCGCGTGCTGGTTCTGGGGGGCGAAGTTCACCATCACCTTGACGCTCAGGTTCTCCCCGTCCGCCGTCCGCAGTACCGGCGGCTCCTCGCGGAACTGCTCCAGTTCCGTGGCCGCGACCCTTCCGGGGCGCATGTTCAGCTCGATCTCCTGGTCCTTGCCGGCTAGCCCTGCCCGCACGTCCCAAAAGGACGAGCAAACCCGGCCCGAACGGTCACGCATCAGCCAGGACACGCGGTATTCACCCGGTCCTACGTCGAAGGTCCCATGCAGATACGCCTCGCCTCGGGCGCCCTCGTCGATCGGGGGGACGCGAACGCGGTGGACAAAATGAGCCGGCTCGCCTGGCGGGTCCACCGGCTGCACCCGAAACAGAAGGCTCAGCATATCCTGATCGCCCACCAACTCAGCCAGGGGGACGGCGACCTCGTAGGTCGAGTGCAGTCGCATGTCGAAGCCCAGAACAGGTTTGTTGGGGCTCACCGAGCACGGCAGGTCGCGACGATCCTCGCCGGCGAGGAAGATGGCCATGTCACTGGGGTGAAGGCGGACCGGTTCGCCCAACTCGCCGCCGGTCATCAGCACCTGGCCGGGCAGGAGCAAAGCGGAGCCCAGAAAGGCCTTCAGCAGTGAGAGATGATTGCGGGATGCGGGCTTATGGAACAACCGCGGGAGGTACATCATAACGGTCCCGAGCAAAAGCCTAGGCATAGTGTACAACAGGCGCTCGTCAGCCAACGTCACCGCGTAGGCCCTGTACCTGCCCCGGATCCGGGCTTGACGTATCGGATAGTTTACCGCGGTCCGAACCGCGGGCATCTGCCGTTCGCCGGTCCGGGGCCCCATCGTCGGACGCCGGTCGTGTTACGATACGTCCCGATGCGCCCGGGAGGCACCTTAACGATGAAAGCAACAACGATTACTCCGGTGTTGGCGGCGGCCGTCGCCTTTGCACTGCTCGCTTCTTCCTGCCAGATCGCCGCGCCACCGGTGGAGCAGGCGCCGGTCGCGGCGGCCGCGCCGGCCGATCCCCTTCAGCAGCCGCCCTCCTCCGATCCGATGATCGCAGGCTTCCAGAAGTCGACCGTGGCGAGTGTCAGTGATGCGGTCGATCAGGTCACCGGAAAGCGCGGCTACATGGCGCATGACATGAGGCCATTCGTGGGCCGGGCGTTCGTGGGCCGGGCGGTGACCGCCCTGGTAAAACCGGCCAAGCCGGCGGACTCGACGCCTGCCACCGCCGTCCAGCACCCGGTCGAAATGATTGACAACGCCAATCCCGGTGAGGTCGGCGTAATTGTGTTCGAGGATGGTCTGGAGATCGCGGCGCTCGGCGGCCTGATGGCCACCGCCGCGAAGGCCCGCGGGATGGCGGGCATGGTGCTCGACGGCGCCCTGCGCGATATCGATGAGGTGACGCGCCTCGGCCTGCCGGTTTTTGCCCGGGCTGCTTCTCCCGCCAATGCGGTCGGGCGCTACGCCAGCGTCGCCCGGAATACCCCCGTCGAGTGCGCCGGCGTCACGGTGACTCCTGGGGACATCATTGTCGCCGGGCCGGACGGTGTCGTGGTGGTTCCCCAGGACAGGGCCGAGGAGGTTCTTCGGCGCGCGCAGGAAATCGACCAGCGCGAGACCAAGATGGTGCCGTTCATCCAGAAGGAGAAGTCGCTGCAGAAGGCTGTCGAAACGTTTGACCGCATCTAGCCGTCAACTGCATTCGGCCGGCGGGCGGCTTCGGCCCCCCCCAGCGTGGAGGTCTCAGCGCGCTCCCGGGGGCGCGCCAACAACCGGCCGGCGGGCGGCCGCCGGGGTCGCGGCGAGCCGTGTGACAGCACTTGCCGTCTGGTTTGCGCGACAATGTGGTTTCAGTTTCCGGGAGGACGCATTCATGGACAAGAACAAGAGCATCGGTCTGCTGAACAACGCGGTCGCGGACGAACTTCAGGCCGTCCATCAGTACATGTACTTCCACTTTCACCTGGACGACATGGGATACCTACCCTTGGCGACGATGTTCAAGACGATCGCCATCCAGGAGATGGGCCACATTGAGCGCCTGGCCGAGCGGATTCTGTTTCTCAAGGGCGATGTCGACATGAAGGTTGCCGGACCGGTCGCCCAGATTACCGAACCGGCCGAGATCGTGAAGAAGGCGGCCGAAATGGAGGATCAGAGCGCCGCCGACTATAACAAAGCCGCTCTGGCGTGCAGTGAGAACGCCGATTCGAACTCCAAGCAGTTGTTTGAAGCCCTCGTGGCCGACGAGGAACGGCACTTCGACGAATTCGACAAGCAGCTTGACCACATCAAGCGCTACGGCCCCAACTACCTGGCGCTCCAGTCCTTCAGCGCTGCGAGTGCGGGCGGAGGGGAGCCGGCGGCGGAGTAGGGGCCATCGCTTTTGCTGAGCGAAAGCCGTCCCGCCCGGCGCCGAAGCAACGCCCATGAACCCTTTTGCAATCGTTCAGCCGAAAAGGGTCAAGGATCCGGTGTGCGGGATGGACGTCGATCCGGAGCGGGCGGCGGCATCGCATCCACACGACGGGCGGACGTACCATTTTTGTTCCGTCCCGTGCTGGGGTAGATTTCGGACGGACCCCGGCCGCTACCTGGAACCCCGCGGTGCGGAGGGTGTGCCGCCCGGGGCGATCTATACCTGCCCGATGCACCCCGAGGTGGAGCAGGTTGGACCCGGCGACTGCCCGAAATGCGGCATGGCGCTCGAACCGAGAGCCATCTCCTTCGGCGGTGGTGCCGAAACCCGCAATCTCGAGCTCGAGCAGATGACCCGGCGCTTCCGCGTCAGCCTGCTTTTCACTGGGCCGCTTTTCTTCCTGGTCATGTCCGCCATGATCCCGGGCGGCCCGCTACAGCACGCGATGCGGGCGCCGTGGTTCCACTGGGTGCAACTTGCCGTCGCTACCCCGGTGGTTGTGTGGTGCGGCCTTCCTTTCTTCGAGCGAGGATGGGCCTCTATCCTTCGCCGCAGCCCGAACATGTTCACGTTGATCGCGATCGGCACGGGGGCGGCCTATCTCTATAGCGTCGTGGCCACCGTGGCGCCGGGTCTGCTGCCGGAGACGTTCCGGGGCAGCCACGGTGAGGCGCCGGTCTATTTTGAGGCTGCCGCCGTGATCGTGTCGCTGGTGCTGCTAGGCCAGGTCCTGGAGCTGCGCGCGCGAGAACGCACGGGGGACGCCGTGAGGGCGCTGATTGGACTGACGCCTAAGTCGGCCTGCATGGTGCTCGGAGACGAGGAGCGGGAAGTGCCCGCCGAGTACGTGATTCCAGGCGACCGGCTGCGTGTGCGTCCGGGCCAGCGCATCCCGGCCGATGGCATCGTCGAAATGGGCTCGGGGACGGTCGACGAATCGATGATGACCGGTGAATCCCAACCCGTCGAGAAGCGGCCCGGCGATGCGGTCGCCGGCGGCACGATGAACCTCGCCGGCAGCTTCCTCATGGCCGCGGAGAAAGTGGGGACGGAGACCCTGTTGGCGCAAATCGTGGAGATGGTGGGCGAGGCACAGCGGAGTCGTGCGCCCATCCAGCGGCTGGCCGATGCCGTGGCGGCTTGGTTTGTACCTGCGGTGGTCCTCTCGGCCGCGGTGACCTTCGTTGTCTGGGCGCTGGCGGGGCCGGACCCGGCGCTGGCCTATGCCCTCGTCAACGCCATCGCCGTGCTCATCATCGCCTGCCCGTGCGCCCTGGGCCTGGCCACGCCGATGTCCGTGATGGTGGGGACCGGCCAGGGCGCGCGGCACGGCGTCCTGGTGCGCCACGCCGAGGCGCTCGAGGTGCTCGGCAAGGTGGACACTCTGGTCGTCGACAAGACCGGCACACTCACCGATGGTAAGCCGGCGCTCGTCAGCGTTCGGGTTCTCGGGGACGTCCAGGAGAGCGAACTCCTCCGTCTGGCCGCTGGTCTGGAGCAGGGAAGCGAGCACCCCCTCGCCGGCGCCATCGTCGAGGGCGCCAAAGCGCGCGGCATCCAACCCCCACCCGTCCGGGGCTTCGAGTCGAAGACCGGCCGCGGCGTGGCGGGCGAGGTCGAAGGCCGGCAGGTTGTGTTGGGAAGCCGGCGGATGCTCGAGGAATCCGCCATCGATCCGCAGCCGCTGCTCGAGGAGGCGGACCGGCTGCGGAACGAAGGCCAGACCGTGATGTTCCTCGCCTTCGACGGGCGGCCCGCCGGGCTGGTCGGGGTGACCGATCCTATCCGCGATACCACCGCGGAAGCCATTCGCCTGCTCCGCGCCGAGGGGATAGAGATCGTGATGGCCACCGGTGACAATCGAGCCACGGCCGAAGCCGTCGCGCGGCGCCTGGGAATCGAACGCGTGGAGGCCGAGGTGCTGCCGGAGCGGAAGATCGAGATCGTCCGTGAGCTGCAGCGCCGCGGCCGCCGCGTCGCGATGGCCGGCGACGGGATCAACGACGCCCCCGCGCTCGCCCAGGCCGATGTCGGAATCGCCATGGGCACGGGCACGGACGTCGCCATGGAAAGCGCCGGAGTCACGCTCGTGAAAGGCGATCTGCGGGGCGTGGCCCGCGCGCGCCGGCTGAGCCACGCTGTCCTGCGCAACATCCGGCAGAATCTGTTCTTCGCGTTTTTCTACAACTCGGCGGGCATTCCGGTGGCGGCCGGGGTTCTGTACCCCGCGTTCGGCTTGCTGCTGAGCCCGATGATCGCCGCGGCCGCGATGACGTTCAGTTCGGTCACAGTCATCACCAATGCCCTCCGCTTGCGGCGCGCCGAGCTATAGGGCGTTCGTTTTTTCGGCTATCTCCTCCACCAGGTCTTTGGCTTCCTTGAGCCCGCAGCCGAGGGCGGAGCGGACACCTTTGATGGCCTCGATCTTCCGTCCCTCGACCAGCAGCCGGACCACCGACTCGCGGGCGTCGCTCGCCTCCAGGGCGGCAGCCAGACGCCGGAGGTCCCCGGAGGTTTGCTCCTCGCTGCTCCCGGGACCCCGGGAGAGCTGGTTGAAAACCGCGAAGCTGGAGAACAGCACGATGAATCCGAGCAGCCGGCCAGTCACCGGATGCAGGATCCAGGGAAGCTGGAAAACTTCGGAAGTCTGGCGCGGCGAGAGCAGAAGGAGGATTCCCAATACTTGACCCGCCAGGGCGAATGTCTGGGCGAAAATCCGCATGCCGCGCCTGCCTAAGAATCGGCATGCGGCTGTCAGAGGTTTAGCCCGCGGACCAGGGCTCAGCGGCGCCCGCGGCCCCGCGCCGGCGCGGGCCGAAAGGGTGCTTCGGGAAGGGACGGCATGTCGGCCGGATAGATAACGACGCCCCGATGCGGACCCACGCCGAGGCTTTCACTCCGCACGCCGGGCAACTCACGTACCGCCAGGTGCAGGATGCGGCGCTCGCGGCTCGTCATGGGGCCGAAGCGGAACGGTTGGCGCGAAACCCTCACGCGCTCCGCCGCGGCGGCGGCGCTCAGGCGGAGTTCTTCGATTCGGAGCATGCGGTAGTCGTTGGCGTCAAAGACCACCAGGGCGTGCTCGTCGGGCGCCACGCGCAGCATCTCGAGCGTGAGATGCTCGAGCGCCAGCAACAACTCGGCCCGGTTTTCGAGCACGAGGTCGACATCGGGCCCGGTGAAATTCACCACGATCTCCGGATTTTCAAAGCCCGGGAATCGCGCCGCTGGCTCGCTCACCTCGATGTCAACCTTCAGCGAAGCCCGCCTCAGGATGGGCGTGAGAAAGTCCTCGATCCTAGCCGCGACCGCCGCCGCCGTATACTTGCGTTCCCTCACCGATCTAGTGCTTGCGCTCCTTCCTCCTCGGCTTCACCTCGGCGGCGGCTGGCGCCGGAACTTCCGCTTGTCCGCCCATCTTATTGATAAGGTGCTGTTGGGCAATGCCCACGATGTTGCTGGTCAACCAGTATAACACCAGGCCGCTCGATACCCCGTAGAAAAGAAAGCCCATCATCAGCGGCATCATGTACATGATCCGCTGCTGCCCCGGCGAGCCCACGGCCGTGGTTGGCGTCATCTTCAGCATGAGGAACTGCGAAGCGACCATCGTCACCGGCAGGATGCGAATCGGCAAGAGCTCGGGCTGCGACAGGTCCGTCACCCAGAGCCAGTCCGCCCCGCGGAGTTCGATCGCCACCGTCAGCACCTTGTAGAACGCGATGAAGAATGGGATCTGCAGCGCCATCGGCAGGCAGCCGCCCATCGGGTTGACGCCGTGCTTTTGGTACAGCGCCATCAGTTCCTCGTTCTGCTGTTGCTTCTTGGGATCGCGCAGGCTCAGACCCTTGTATTTGTCCTGGATCTTCTTGACCTCCGGCTGAAGCGCCTGCATCTTCTTCATGCTTTTCAGGCTGGTCAGCTTCAGCGGGAACATCACGATGTTGATCGCCACCGTGAGGATCACGATAGCCCATCCCCAGTTCTCCACCCATTTCCCGTAGGTCCACTTGAGCGCCAGGAACAGCGGCTTCGCAAGAAACGAGAACCATCCGAAATCGACGATCTGGACCAGCTTCGGGTCCACCTGCTTGAGCAGGTCCAGGTCCTTGGGACCCACGTACAAGGGGAAGGAGTTCCTGCCGTGTCCGCCGATACCGGCCCCCGCGTGAGGCGCCTCCGCGCTTTGGCCGCTCGCGCCCGCCGGCAGCACGTCCGTAAACGTCCGCATGGTGAGTGTGGCGCCGTCCCGTGGGACGGCGACCGCCGCGAAATACGCGTCCTCGAGACCGGCGAAGGAGTAGCGTCCCTCCTGCGTGATGGGGCCGTCCTCGGCCGCGTCGGCATCGTTGACCACGAGCTTGTTGTCGGAGGCGCTGTAGTAGAGGCTGTGCTGCGAAGCGGCGGCGTTCGGTACGGTGAGGTCGCCGAAGCCGCCCCGCCACACCAGCAGGTGAGGCAGCAGTTGCCCGTTGTGCCGCGCCTCCGAGGAGACTTCAGCCAGATAATCGCTCTGCTTGAACCGGAACGATTTGCGGTACGATGTAACGCCATCCGAGAGGGTGAAGTCGATCCCCAGGCCGTCGTCGCTTCTGGCGGCCGCAAACAAGCCGCCGTTCGGATTCAACGCCGGAGCATTCCCGAGGAACTCCATGAAGAACGGCTGTCCCACGCGGACCGCCGCACCCGGGTTCACGAGCTCGAGCGGGTTTCCGGAGCTGTCCACGTGGTCCTTGAGCACCCAGCTTGTGACCATGGCGCCAAGATTCGTGAACGTGATCCGGTACCGGGCGGTCTCGATGGTGTAAGTCTCTTCGGCCTCGGCCGCGACCGCGGACGTCGCCGGCGCGGCGGGCTCGGGCGGCTGTTCGGCCTCCGGCTTCGGAGCGGGCGCCTCGGCCGTTGGAGCGGCCGGTTCCGGACTGCGGGGCGCCGGTGGCGGGCTTTTGTAGAAATAGGGCGTGAGGAAGAGGACGGCCCCCATCAGAATGAAGGCCAGCAGGAGCCGCTTCTCCATGGACAGCTCTTTGCCTTCGCCGCCGCTTGATTTCGTGTCGTCAGGCATCGCGTCTTTCTCTCAGGTTTTCCAGCCCGGCATCAGGCATGAAGGGCCTTCCTCGCGTTGCGGTCCCACGGCCTGTTGCCGGTCCCTCGGCCTGCATCCAGTCCCGCGCCGGCACAGGGTCGATTCCCCCCGGGTGGAACGGATGGCACCGCGCCAGGCGCCGCGCCGCGAGCCAGCAGCCCCTGGCGGCGCCGAACCGTTCCATCGCTTCGCGCGCATAGACCGAACAGGTGGGATGAAACCGGCAAGCCGATGGGAGCAGAGGCGAGATCCACTCTTTGTAGGCGTCCAGGAGCGCGATCAGGAGGCGCTGCATTGCCGGAAAACTCTCCTTACCTCTCGCCGCAATTCATCGAACGGTGCGGCCGCGGCCGCGCGGTTGGGATTGAACACGACGTCCCACCGCCGGTCCAGCCCCTGAATCTCGTGGCGTACGGCCTCCCGCAGGCGGCGCTTGATCCGGTTTCGCATGACGGCTTTGCCGAGCGCGCGCGGCGTCGTCAGGCCGATTCGCGGGCCCTCCGGCTCACTGCGGGAACGGCAAAATGCGCGGAAGTAGGGGCCCGAAATCCGGATTCCATCCCGGTACACCCGGCGGTAGTCTCCGCTCCGCAGGAGGTGGTAGTGCCTGGGGAAGGATAAATCCGGTTTCGTGTCGATTAGCTTACAGCTTGGCGTAGCGAACAGCTCGCTCGTCGCTCACCGTCAGTTGATGACGGCCCTTGGCCCGGCGGCGGGCCAACACCGCCCGGCCCGTCTTCGTCTTCATGCGCGCCCGGAACCCGTGCGTCTTCGCCCTCTTGCGATTGTTCGGCTGAAACGTGCGTTTTGGCATTGCGATACTCCGCGCCGGCCCCGATCATCGCTCCGAGACGGCACACGACATCTACCAGTGGGGAGTGCCCCGAATCCGCTAGTATACCAAAACCCGCTCATGCCCCCTCCGCCGGAAAAACCGGGCGAAGGGCTCCCGGGCGGCGGCGTCGAC
>CAYRPT010000108.1:0-9442 GCA_964425895.1 uncultured Solibacteraceae bacterium
GATGTCATGGGGGTTGAGGGCCTGTAGTGCGGAGTGAGTTCGACCGGTTCGCCAGCGACTACTCCGAGATGCTCCGCGATCCGATTAAGGATCACTTCGCTTTGAATTACGGCTTCTTCGTGTTGCGGAAGTGGGCGCTCATTCAGGAATTCTTCGTGAGGCACGGCTGGCGGACCGCAGAACGCTCTTGGTTGGACGTGGGCTGTGGCCGGGGCGAATTGTTGCGGTTGGGCCGGTCCTGTTTTGCCCGGGCCGCGGGGTGTGATGTCTCCGAGCAGATGCTGAAGGAATGCGGAGATGTCGAGGTACGCAGGCAGCTTGATCCGGCGGAGGTGCCCTACGAGGATGCGAGCCAGGACCTGGTGACGGTAGTGAACACCCTCCATCACGTAAGCGGTGATGTCCGGCGGAAGTTGCTGCTCGAGGTCGCGCGGGTGCTCCGCCCCGCAGGCGTTGTCTGCGTCGTCGAGCATAGCCCGTGGAACCCCGTCACGCGGCGGATCGTCGGGCGCGCGGCCATCGATGTGAACGCCGAGCTGCTTTCCGGGCGGGCGGCGCAACGTCTGTTGCGCGGGGCCGGTTTTCGCGTGATGGAAACGGAGTACTTCCTCCTCCTTCCAGAGCGGTTCTTCCGCAGGTTCGGACTGGTGGAACGGTGGCTCGCCAGGCTGCCGTTGGGTGGGCAATACGCCGTGTTCGGACGCAGGCAGGAGGGCAGCGCGGAGCAGTGAGCGCACGCTTGACCACCGTGGTGACGGCCGTGGCGCTGACCGGCATTGTCTGGTTGGCGTTTTTCCGGTTCTCCGGCGAGTTCGGCTTGTACGAGGACGACTACGCATTGGTGACACCGCCGCTCGAGTGGTCCGCAGCGGAACTGGCAGACGGCGCGAGCCGCCACTTTCGCCACGCCGGCGCGATGCATGGCCGGCCGCTGCACATCCCGCTCATCTTGACGCTCTCGTACCTGGGGAACGCCGTGGGCGGTCTCCAGGGCATCTACGCGCTGGGTTGGGCCGTCGTCACGCTGAACGCAATTCTTTTCTACCTGTTGGTGCGCCGGGTCACCGGGAGCTCCGCGGCCGCCGCCGCCGGCGCGCTGGGCTTCGTATTGTTTCCGGCGGATACGACCCGGGCGTACCTCACACACGCGCTCGGCGTCCAGCCGTCGCTCACGGCACTGATCGCGGCGCTGCATCTTTACGTCTCCGGGCGGCGTATCTGGTCGTTCGCGGCCGCGTCACTGTGTCTGTTCCTCTACGAAGTTCCCTACTTGCTGTTCCTGGCGGCGCCGCTGTTGAGATGGCCGTGGGGGCGCGGGTTTCCCCGAAGGCTGATGGTTCACGCCGTGCTCGTCGCGGCCATGCTGGCGGCCGCCGTTGGGTGGCGAGCCTGGTCGGCGGAACAGCGGGTGGCGGGGCTCAATTGGTCTTCCGCCGTCGTACACGCCGCTCGGAATACTTCGATCGGCCCGTGGGTTGCGTGGCGGGAGACCGTGAGCCGCTGCGTTGACGGGCTTTGGCGGCAGTCGGCGGCCTATCCGTGGGAGGTCGCGGTAGCATGGCTCCTCGGTGCCGCGGCGCTCTATTGGTCGGCGCGCACGGCGCCCCGCGCGCCGGGTGGCAGGAAAGGCGGCGATCCCTCAGCCAACCAGTGCGCCGAACCGGCCGGGATGAAGAAGCGGGAACGGGTGTGGTTGGCGGCGGCCGGCGTTGCTCTTCTGGCCCTCGCCTATCCGCTTACGCTGACCTTGGAGGCCACAGAAACCGCGGGCCGGGCCACCCGCGTCCATATCGCGGCGCCGGTGGGCGCCGGGATCATCGCCGGATGCCTGTTCGGGCCTCTGGTGGCGCGCCCGCGCCCTGGGTTGCGGCGTCTGCTCGCAGCCTGCGGGGTTTCGTTGCTGCTGGTGGCCGGCGCCGCCGGCGCCGGGCTTCGGGTGCAAGCCGATTACCGGGAGGCCTGGCAATATCAGAGGGCGTTCTGGACCGATGTGCTGCGGCTTTGTCCGGACGCAGGCGCAGAGACGGTGATCGTGGTGGACTATCAGAACATCAAGGGACCCCGCGAGGCATCGGTGATGGGCTGGCACATCCTTCTCGGCCTCAAATCGTTGTACCGGTTGCCGTCCGAGTGGGATCCGCCGCCGGTGCTATCGAATCTTGTGTGGGACTGGCGGCAGCGGTTTTCCGAGGGGCGCCCGCTGGCCGAGTACGTCGATTGGAAAGGATTCGGGTCCGAGGTGAGCGGCCCCTACCGGGCGGCGAACTACATCTGGCTGGACGTCGAAGGCGGCCGCCTGCGCCGGCGCGAAGGAGAACAGACGATCGCCGGGCGGACGTTCCGGTTTCTGCTCCGGGGAGAGCCGGTGTTGCCTGATCTTCCCCGCCGGCCGCTATACGATTACCTGATCCTGCGCCCCGGCGAGACGGGGGCGGCGTATGCGTGGTGAGGAGGGGGCCGGGATGTCTCGCGCGGCGAGAGTGGCTGGGATCGGGCGCGCGCCGGACTGGCTCCTGGCCGCCGCGGCGCTGTGCGCGGTGGTGTGGCTTACGTGGTTCCGGCTGAGCGCCGGCTTCGGCTTCTACGAAGACGACTACTACCGCGTGGTTATGACGCTGGATATGACCGCCGGCGAAGTGGCCAGTTACCTGTGGCTTCTGGTGGAGGAGTTCCAGGGCCGCATGGGCCGGCCCCTGCACGACGGGCTGATCGCGTCGTTTTCCTGGCTGGGGTTCCGAATCGCCGGTAAGACGGGCTTGTTCGTATTGGCTGCGTCGATTCTGGCGGTCAACGGGCTGCTGTTCTACTCGCTGCTCCGGCGTGCCTGGGGACGGTGGGCGGCGATGGCCGGAGCCCTTGCTCTGGTGGTATTCCCGCCGGACACCACCCGCCCCTTTCTTACGCACGCTTTCGGGGTGCAGCCGGCGCTGACCTTTCTGCTCGTGGCCTTCCACGGCTATCTCCGCCGGAGGTGGTGGTTGGCTTACCCGGCCGCGGCGGGCACGCTGGTAAGCTACGAAACCGTCTTCCCGCTGTTTCTCGCCGCCCCTTTGCTCGGAAGGCGATGGAACACTCGATCGGCCCTCTTTCATGGGATGGGGGCCTTGGCGGTTCTCGCCGCGATCACAAGTTTGCGGTGGCTGACCGGCGAGGGCCGGTTGGCGGGAATCCAGGTTTTGGATACGGTGTCGCATGTCGCGCACAACGTGCTTGCCGGGCCGGTGACGGCTCTGCGCGAGTCCGTAAGCCGGGCCGGTCACGGTCTGCGGGACGGGTTGCTGCAGGATCCGATCCTCCTGGCGCTGATCACGCTGGGAAGCTGCTGGCTGCTCGTCCGAGGCGGTTTCGCGGCCGAAGCGCGCCGCCGCCGGCTTGGCGTCCTTCGGTGGCGGGCTGCACGCCTGGTGCTGGCGGGGGCGGTGATGCTGCCGCTTTCCTATCCGTTCGCGCTGACCGTGTCCGCCGAGGCGACCAGCGGACGCGCCACCCGGGTGCACGCTCCCGCCGCGGTGGGCTTCGGGTTGATGGCGGCGGGCTTGTGCCTGGCGGCGGCCGGCGCGGGCGGAGGCCGGTGGCGTCGCGGCGTGGCGACGGCATTTCCCGCGCTGCTACTGGCGGGCTGCGTGGCCGCGGGTGTCGCGGTCCAGAGGGACTACCGGGATGCCTGGAGCCGGCAGCAGCGGGTCTGGACCAGCGTGGTTCGCTTGTGTCCGGATGCCGGTCCGGGCACGGTGATCCTGATCGATGCCAGCGTGGTTCCCGGCACGCGGGAGGCTGTCGTGCTTGGGTGGAACCTGGTGGACATCCCGAAGCGGCTATTTCGCTTTCCCCCCGAACAGCAGCTTCCGCCGGTGGCGGCGATCCTTCGCGCCGACTGGCGTCACCATTTTGATCAGGGCGCCAGTCTTGTCAGCCTGGCCGACTGGCAGGGAATGGAGACGGCCTTTGCGGAATCGTACGCGAATGCCGAGGTCATCTGGCTCACGGGGGCGGACGGAGGGCTCGCCCGCGTTGAGACCCTCGGCAAGCCGGCAGCGGGCAACGCCGGGCTCAAGGCGCCGGGTCCGCCGCGGATGGCCAAGCTGCCTCGCCGGCCTCTCTACGATCTTCTGATCCTCCCGGAGCCGCGGTGACGGGGGCTCTCTCGGAGCGCGCCGGGGTGATGTCCCGGATGTCCCGGGGCGGAGGTGACGGCGCGGGCAAAAGAAAAAGAGAGAAAGTGACATTGTTGTTGCTTTTTGTTCTGAGTCCTGGTATAAGGTATTCAGTACCCATTACCAACATACGGGTGGTTCCGGTACCTCCTCCACCGGGCCACCCGCTGTCCTCTTTGTCGGCCGGCGGGTGTGCGTGTTCTGGGAGTGGATTGCGCCTGCCTGGCGGCCGGCAGCGTGTCACGGATCAACGGTCCGCTCACCACTCCGAGTAAGCCGTGCCGTCGAGACTCTGGCCTTCGGCGCCGCTGCGGACGTCGAAGATGCCGGGCTCGTTCTGGTCCACGGCGGTGAGCGCGTCTTCGGTGACGGTGACCCACGTCTGGTCGCTGCCGGTGATGGGATCGATCGGGATCTGCCGCACGTATCCCTCGGTCACCAGGTCCTGGAGCGACTGGGGGGCCTTTTTCTTATCGAAGGTGTACTCATCGATCACGGTGCGCAGCGTGAACAGGTTGTTCTTGAGCACGCTCTCCTTGGCGCGGACGATGGAGCGCTGGTAGAGCGGCACGGCGATCGAAACGAGGATCGAGACGATCGTCATCACGATCAGGATCTCGATGATGGTGAAGCCGCGGCGGGAAAGTCTCATCACCACTCCGAATACGGCGTTCCGTCGGGCGCCCGGGCGGTCGACTTGGTGTAAACGTCGAAGACGTTCTCCCCGCACCAGGCGAGCGAAGCCGGATCGTCGCTGACGCATCGGAGGCCCCAATCGGTTGTACCCGTCATGGGATCCTCCGGAATGCGGCGGAGGAACTTGAACTTCTTGTCCACCGAACCCGCGGCCTTGACGCCCTCAACGAGAATCTCGAGCGTGGGCGGATAGCCTTCGCTGCCGATTTCCTGGGGACCGAGCAGATTCATGTCGGAGGCGTCCTTGTACTTGTCAATCGCCTCGCGCATCTGCCGAAGGGCGTATCGCAGGTCGCGCTCCTGGTCGCGCCGGACCTTATAGCGCGCGAGCGGAACGGCCATGGTAGTGAGCAACAGCATGATCGTGAAGGCGACAATCAACTCGACCAGAGTCAAGCCCCGCTGACGGCGACTCCGCATCTGGCTATTGCTCCACGGTGACATTCAGCACCGGGGCCGTCACGGGCACCGGCTGCATCTGGGAGTCGCGCACCGTCACGTCGGGCACCGTGAGCTGAGTCGTACCGGCTCCGGCGGCTTGGAAGGTCAAGGTGACCAAGGCGCCCGATCCGCTGATTCCGCCCGCGCCCGGCAGGCGGTTCAACACAATCGACGCGGTGCCGGCGTCGTTCAGGATGTTGCGGGTGAAGATGACCTGCTGGCCGTCGCCCCGCAGCAGGTTGCCTTGGGCGACATCGGTCAGGCGGAGCAGCTTGGGATCGAACTGGAAGCGCATCGGCGCGTTGAAGATGTCCGTTCCGTTGTCGAGGAGGAGCGTGACAGTGACGCTGGCGCCAATCTTGGCGCGGACACTGGGGGGATCGAAGCGCAGCGCGGCCGGGGCCGCCGCGGGTTCCGGACTGGGAGCGCCGGATTCGGCCGGCTTGGACTTTGCCGGCTCAGGCGCTTCCGGGGCCGGCGGCGCCGCGGGGGCGGCCGGCTGTTCGGGCCTGGCCTGTTCCTCTTCTTCGACGGCCGCCGCGAAGTTGACGTCGACGATCTGGGCGGTGCCCGCGGCCACGCCTCTGAGGTTCTCCGCGGAGATCTCCGGCTTGCGCACGATGCGCGGAACCAGGGCGATCAGAAGTTCGCTCTGGACTCTTTCCTTGCCCTGGCTGGAGAAGCCAAGCCACCTGATGATGGGGATATCGGCGAGGCCCGGGACGCCGGAGCGGTTCTCGGTCGTCTGTTCGTTGGTCAGGCCGCCCAGCAGCGTGACTTCTCCGTTGCGGACGCGGATGTCCTCAGCCACCTTTCGTTGTCCAATTACCGGCTGCTCGATGCCACCCACGTCAATCCGCTCGCGCACCGCCGAGATCTCGATCTCGATGTGCATGGAGATCTCGCTCTCGCCGTGGATCTTCGGCGTGAGGTCTACGTTCACGCCGACGTCGGCGTACTGAAATTGCGTGCTCACCAGGGGGCTGACGCCGACGGCGCCGACGCCGGGCTGGAAACTGCCGGTGGCGAACGGGATGCGGTCGCCCAGCTTGAGTGAGGCTTTCTGGCCGTCGGCGGCGCGGACCTGCGGACGCTGGAGGATACGCGTGGATGCGTCCGTCATCAGGGCCTGGAGCAGCATGCCGGGAAGCGTCGAGGTCCAGTCATTGATGCCGACATTGGCGATATCGCCCAACCGGAGCTGCCCCCCGCCCGGGTTGTCTCCCCCGTCATCGGTGCCGCCGGTTCCGCCTCCGCTGATGGCATTACGCGGGTTGAAGTTGATGGGAAACGAAAGCCCGGACTTGCCCCCCGAAGTGAGCGAGGCGGCGAGATCGCGGGTCCGGGAACGGGACGCCTCCATCACGATGACATCCACCACCACCTCGGATAAGGGCTTGTCAAGATCGTGAATCAGCTTCTCGGCCAGGGCGACCTTGTCGGCTTCACCGCGCACCAGAATGGCGTTCTGGGAGTTGTAGGTGAACAGCCGCCGGATGTCGGTAACGGAGCGGACGGCGGTGGCGATCTCCTGGAGCTCCTGCACCTTGGTTACGTTTTCCAGGTAGAAGACCCTGACGACTTGCTCTTCGTAGTCGCGACGCTTGGTGACGTTGTCGTTGGTGACCAGAATCGTGTT
Organism: uncultured Solibacteraceae bacterium; assembly: GCA_964425895.1. Taxonomy (GTDB): domain Bacteria; phylum Acidobacteriota; class Terriglobia; order Bryobacterales; family Bryobacteraceae; genus CAYRPT01. Next base: position 6,931 of record CAYRPT010000108.1, read on the forward strand.
CGGCGAGAGAGGCTTCCAATAGGTCTTGGTCAGCACAGAAAGGTGACGCAGCGCCTCGTCGAGCGTCGTATTCGACAAGTCGACCGAAACGTTCTTGCCGGTGGCCTGGAACTCGGGATCGAACACCACGTTGATGCCCGCCAGCTTGCCCACGGTTTCGTACAACACCTTGGGCGGCTGATTGTTCATCCTGAGCGTGTTGAGGTGGCGGGAAATGGGTTTCAGCTCGGGGATTGGCTGGAGCCGGGCGATTCGCTTCCGCGCTTCCTCCATAGCCTCCTCGGTAGGCGTCAGAAGAGCTTCGTCGTCCGCGCCGTCGGGCTTGGCGGCCTTCTTACGGTCGCGGTCCTTCACCATCCGGTAGGTCTGCCGGAGTTCCTGTTCGGCGATCGTGGAACTGGGGTCGATCGTGAACGCTTTCTGGAACTCCGCCAACGCCTCGTCGAGTTTGCCTTGGTCGCGCAGCTTCTGGCCGGTCTTGACATGCTCGGCCGATGCCTGAAACCGCACGCGGCGGACGGCCATCTGGTAGGCCGGGTCGCCCGGATCCTCGGAGAGAGCCAGTTCGAAAGCCTCGAGGGCGAGGTCCCACTTCTCCTGCGCCTGGAGTTGACGGCCTTCTTTGAGGTACTTGTCGCCCTTCTTGGTCTTGGCCGCGAGATCGGTTGCGCCGGCCGCCAGAAGGCAGGCGACCGTGAGAGCCAGACCTAACCTATTGATCCGAAACATGTTCTTGCTCTTGCAGGCTGTGTTACGATGAGTTTCACAGCCGTCCTGCGCCTACAAGCAATTGACGTTGCCACCGTTCGAGGCGTGGAGAGGAAAGAGTCTACCGCCTCGTCCCGATCCTCCACCGGCGCAAGCTGGCGGCTCCCGCGGTAAACCAGGCGGCGACTGATGGCGTCGGATACCGAGACCAAGATCAAGATTCTGGCCGACAACCGTAAGGCCCGGCACGACTACCATCTCCTGGAACGGATCGAGGCCGGCATCGTGTTGGCCGGAACCGAGGTGAAGGCGGCCCGGGACGGCAAGGTGCAGCTTCGCGACAGCTACGCCGAGATCGAGAAGGACGAAGCGTGGCTGGTGAACGTTCACATTTCGGAATACACCCACGGCTCCGTCTACAACCATATCCCTCTGCGCCGGCGCAAGCTGCTCCTGCACCGCGCGGAGATTGACAAGCTCGCGTGGAAGACCCGGGAGAAAGGCCTCACCATGGTGCCGACGAAGATCTACGTGAAGGACGGCATCATCAAGTGCGAGCTCGCGCTGGCACGCGGGAAGCAGGAGTATGACAAGCGGGCGGCCATCCGACAGCGCGAGCAGGAGGCACACGCCCGGTCTGAGCTGCGCCGCCACTCGAAATGACCTCTACTCACATGGAAACTGGAATCAACCGCCGTCCTGTCGCCGAGCTCATCGCCGATGTTCTCATCGTGCCCGCGTTCCAAGAACAGCCGCCCCGGCTTGGGGCGGCGGTCGACGAGACCATCGCCGAACTTTATGAGACGGGCGAGTTCACCGGAGAAAAGCTCTCCTCCATCCTGATCCACCGGCCTGGCGGTCTCAAGGCCCGGCGGCTCGTGCTCGCCGGGGCGGGGAAGCCGGACGTTTTTGATGCGGCGCTGCTACGCGGCCTCGTGAGCGCCGCGGTGCGGCGGCATCGCTCCCGGGCGGTGCGGCGGATGGCCCTGTGGATGGATGGACCGCGGCAGACGGCGGATAACGTGGCGGCGGCGATCGAAGGTGCTTTGACCGGCGACTTCGAGCCGGACCAGCACAAAACCGACGAGAAGAAGGCCGAGCAGCGGCTGCTGGCGTTCTCCGTGGGGGCGCCCGAAGGAGCACTGGAACTCGACGCCGCGTTCGAACGAGGCCGCATTCTGGCCGAGGCGCAGAACTTCGCGCGCGAGCTGTGCTGCGAGCCGCCGAACGTGCTGACACCGGCCGAACTGGCACGCCGCGCCGCCGGGTTGGCGGCCGGCTCCGGCCTTGGATGTGAGGTGCTCGACCGCGAACGGATGCGGCAGCTCGGCATGGGCGCGCTGCTCGGCGTCGCCCAGGGAAGCGCCGAGCCGCCGGCGTTGATCGTGTTGCGTTACCGGCCCGAGGCGGCCGGTGACGGTCCGGCGCACCTGGGCCTGGTGGGCAAGGGCGTTACCTTCGATACGGGCGGCATCTCGATCAAGCCCGCGCAAAACATGGACGAGATGAAATACGACATGTCGGGCGGGGCGGCTGTACTGGGCGCGATGTATGCCATCGCCCGGCTGAAGCCGGGGATTCCGGTGACCGCCCTCGTCCCCGCCGTGGAAAACATGCCGGGCGGGCGCGCGCAGCGCCCGGGCGACATCGTGAAAACCCTGGCGGGCAAGAGCGTGGAGGTGTTGAACACGGACGCCGAGGGCCGCCTCATCCTGATCGACGCCATCACCTATGCGCAGCGCCTGGGCTGTACGCACCTGGTCGACGCCGCCACGCTCACCGGAGCGATCGTGGTGGCTCTTGG
>CAYRPT010000109.1:0-9353 GCA_964425895.1 uncultured Solibacteraceae bacterium
GAAGTTGTCCATAGCCCAGGGAAAGGACGCGAAAGAAGCCGCCGAGTAGCCTGCTTCCCCGAAAGAACACGAAAGCCGGCGCGTAGCCCTCAGGCTTACGCGCCGGCTGGATCAGACTTGGCCTGTTGCCGTCCCGTACGGAACGAATCCGATTCCCTCTACTATGGTTCCAGACTCACCCGCTGGCCGGGAATCGCCCTTTCGGCGTGATTTCCCGACAGGTGTAGTACACCAGCCGCGGGCCGGATCGGCTCCGGGACCGCGACATCGCTGGCGAACCAGTAATCGCCCGCGGGCAGCGTGACCGGCGCGGCGAGCCGGAAAGCGAGCCGGCCGATAGCGTCGGCGGCGCCGTCCGGAAACACCCGGACCGCCGCCGCCGGGGAAACCTCGAACCGGCCGTCCGCCGTTTCACTTGAGAAAACGTCCCCGGTGAAGGTATCGGCCGCCGGGACACCGCCCGGCCCGTCAGACCAGATGTTCATCCGGAAGCCGTTGTACACATTGTTCGGGTCGAATGGCAGACCGCTATCCCCGTTGGCGTCAAAGTACGAGACGATCTCGTCGATGACGGCGGGGCTGGTCAGGCGGAAATGCGTAGCGTGAACAACCCGGTAGTTGGTGGACTGGCTCAGCCACTTCGCGCGCCCGGCCTCGGCCGGCTGGCCGTCCGGAACACCGTAGAAGCCCTGGTGGCCGCCATCGTCGATTCCATTGTTGTCGTAGACCATCGCGCCGGCGTGACGGAGGGTCAGCGCCAGCCCCGCGGCGGCCGCGTAGGCGCCACCCAGTTCGGAATGCGACGACCATCTCCGGAATCCCTCCGGCCCCCATGCCTCGAGGTCGTCGTGAAGGAAGGCGACCGCGGCGTCCGGCCCGGCCGCTGTCCGGGTCTGCCCGTTCGGGAACTTTCCCGCGCTGAGCGCCCAGTAGAATCCGTTCGGCCGCAGCGGCATTGTGAGGCCCCCTTGCGCGACGGAGTCATCCACTTCCAAAGCGATCTGCACCTGGCCACGCCGGTCCGAATACGGAACGCGCACGTTGATCTGGTACAGGCCCACGTTGTACGGCGCCAGCCCGGCGAAGAGGACCTCGGCCGGCTGGCCGTCGATCCAGACCTTGGTTTGCCCGGTAACGCGATGGAGCGGCCGGCCCTCGGAACCGTCATTCGCCGGATGCCCGGCGGGCAGCGCCGGCTCCACCGCTCCGAGGCCGTTCGCCCATAGGGTGATCCACTCGCCCGGCTGCACCGGATGGTCCTGGTCGGCCGGCGTCCCGTCGGCGCGGGTGGCAATCGCGGTGCCCGTCCCCGCCATGTTCCAGGTGAACAGCCGCGGCGCCCGCTCCGACAGCGCCAGCGTGTACGGACGGGTCTCGCCGTGGGGGCCTTTCACCCGCACCGTGATTCGCGGGCCGAGGTCCCACGGAACCTGTACGTTCACCTGGCTGGGCGACACCATGTAGACCGGCAGCGCCACCGTCCGGGTGCCGTCGGTGGCCTCCACCCGCGTGCCCGCCAACTCGGCGGGCAGGGGAACGCTGGCGGCCGCGGCATAGCCACCGGCGAGGTCCTGTCCGAACACCGAGGCGATAGCCCCCGGGGACAGATCGTACTTGTAGTCCGCCGCGTTCACCATTGTGCCCGGCGGCAGCAGCGGCTGCGCCCACGCGGATGCGCAGGCGCAAACCACAAGAAAACACAGCATTCTCCTATTCATCGTGTCTCACCTTTCGTCGGTCCTCCTTTCGTTCAGCCCCCGTTCGGGAGAGCTTGGCCCGGCGTTGCGCCCGGAGGCGATACCGGACAACGGGCCCGGTTCCCGGGAAGCCGCGGGCCCAGTATTGCGGGCGCGGACGAACCGGAACCCTCTCGACCAGACAGATCCGCCAACTTCCGGCGGCCGGCGCCCATTCGCACATATCGGCCGGCCCGGGAGAAAACGCGAAGAAAAAGAGAAGATATGAGGTACTGCGCGACCGGCTCTTGCCCTGCCCGGGCCGGTCCGCCGATGTATCCTGGGGTTGTTTCCGCTATGGATCTCGCCGACCTTCGCCGCACCTGGGATCAGGTGGCCACCCACGATCCATGGCGCGCTATCCTCGGTCGGCCGGGCGAAGGAGAGCCATGGGACGCCGAGGAGTTCTTCGATTCCGGACGATGGGAGATCGAGGAGGTCCTGCGCTACGCCGGCTCTCTCGGGCTGCCGGACCGCCGGGGGCGCGCCCTTGATTTCGGCTGCGGCGCGGGGCGCCTCACGCAAGCGCTGGCGGCAAGCTTCGAAGTGGCCACCGGCGTCGATGTCTCACCCGCCATGATCGAGCTCGCCCGCCGCCACAACCGTCACGGCGCCCGCTGCGAATACGCGCTCATCGAAACGCCCGATCTGGCGGGATTCCCGTCGGGCGCCTTCGATCTGGTCTACTCCAACATCACGCTCCAGCATATGTCCCCGGCGTTGATTCTGGTCTACCTGCGGGAATTCATCCGCGTGTTGGCTCCTCGCGGCCTGCTCCTGTTCCAGTTGCCCAGCCATCGCGTCCGGCCCCTCGCCGCCCGCCTGCTGCCGGGCGACCTATACTCCCGCCTGAGCCGCCGCCTCTGGGCGTTGACGCACCCGGGAGCGCCGGTGATCGAGATGCACGGCCTGCGGCCCACGGTTGTCCGCCGGAGCCTCGAGGCGGCCGGCGGCCGCTGGATCGCCCAGGAGCGGCAGGACTCGGCCGGCGCCGGCTGGGTGAGCTACCGCTACGCGGCGACGCGTTGAGCCCTCCGCCGGCCGCGCGCGCCATCGGTCAGGCGGAGTCCAGCCCCGGCTGCTGCTATATACTGGAGCACGCGCCGGAGGCCGTGAACGCGGCCTCGAAGGAGACACCCGTGAACAGACGATCGTTCCTCAAGACCCTGGCCGCCGCACCCCTGGCGGGCGCCGCGGCGGTCCGGCCCCTCGAAGCGGCCCTTCCGAAAGCGAAGATCACCCGCGTCCGCATCTACGAGCCGCCCAACTTGAACCGGCTTTTCAACCAAAGCAACATGATCGTGACTGTGGAGACCGACGTCGGAATCACCGGCGTCGGCGAGGGCGGCGCCAGGGACACGCTCGAGCAATGCGCCGGCACCCTGATCGGCCAGGATCCCTTCCGCATCGAGGCGCTCTGGCAGGAGATGTACATCGCCTGGTTCTATCCGCCGGGCCGCGAAAAGATCCATGCCCAGGGTGCGCTGGACCTTGCTTTGTGGGACATCAAGGGCAAAGCGCTCGGCCTGCCGGTCCACCAGATCCTCGGCGGCGCGGTGCGCGAATACTGCGAGTGCTACGCCACCGGCGGCGTCCGTCCCGCCGGCGCAGCGGGCCAGCCGAGCCTCGCGGACCGTGCCCGGGCGACCATGGAGGCCGGCTACCGTGTTTTCCGGATGGGCGCCTCCGACGTCAAGGTCGGCGAAACGTTCAACACCCGGCAGCGCGTGCGCCTCCTCGCCGAGGATTGCCGGGCGGTTCGGGAAGCCATCGGCCCCGACGGGGACTGGATGATCGACTTCCATCAGCGCTTCGACTTCAGCGACGCCCTCCGCGCCTGCCGGCTCATCGAAGAATACGCCCCCTACCTGGTCGAGGATCCCGTGCGGGACGAGCACGCGCGCCAGGACCTGCCCAAACTCCGCCAGCTCACCTCGGTTCCGCTGGCGCACGGCGAGGAGTGGGGACAGCGCTGGGATTTCAACGAGCTCGTCGAGAACCACGACATCGACTTCATCCGGGCGACCCTCCCCAACGTCGGCGGGATCACCGAGCTGATGAAGATCGCCGCCATCTGCGAAACCCACGCGGTCGGTATCGTCCCTCACTTCACCGGCCCCGTGGCCACGGCGGCGCTGGTCCACTGCCTGGCCGCCTTCCCCGGCCCCGTGCTGATGGAGTTCAACTATGGGGATCGCCCCATCGAGCACCTGCCGGAGTGCCTGAACTTCCGGAATGGCAAGGCTTATCCGAACGACCGGCCCGGTCTCGGCGTCACGCTCGACATGAGCCGATTGAAGCCGATCGGCGAGGTCACCGAGCCCGGCCGCCGCAACGTGTATTTCCGCCCCGACGGCTCTCTGACCCACTGGTAGGCGGGGGCCTCAGCGTTCGAGCGGAAAACCGGCGCCGGCATCCTCGAGAATCAGGATCCAATCCTGCCCGCGCCCCGAGGTTGGGGGTGTGTACGTCTGAATCGCGTTCGCGGCCGCCGTATGGACCGCGTACGCCACCCCGTAACGCGGGTCGAACCAGACCTCGCGCACCCGCTTCGCGCTCAACCGGGACCGGTCCACCGAAAACGCCTCGCCCCGCGGCGAATAGACGATGGCGAACGAGCCGTCGCGGGCGCGGGCCGCGCGGATCTTCGCGCCCCCCCGGTTGGGACCGTCCACCACAAGCTGGCCGTCGGGCTCCAGCCGGTGAAAAGGCCGGGTCTCGAACAGCCATCGCAGGTGCCCCATCTGAAACGCTCCGGGGTGGTCGAGCGCCGCGCGCCACGGCACATTCGCGCCGATCACCGGCTCGCGGCCCGGCGCCCACATTTGCCAGATGCTGCTGTGCCCGTAGGTGTGGCCGCAAGCGCCCGCCAGCACGCTCCAGTACGCGGCCTGGCGCACGTCGTAGTCGTCAAAGCGCTCGATCCGGCTGAAGTTGGCGAAGTAGAAGCCCACCGGAACCATTTCGTAGCGCGGCTCGCCGTCGAGCGTCGGCTTCGGCGGCGTCAGGGCGTAGTCGTGGGCGGAGTACAGGCCGTTGTCGTGATCCCGGCTCCCGTGCGACGACTGGTTCATGTAGAAATCGAGCCACGGGGCGTCGCGCAGTTGCGAGGAAGCCATACCCGGTCCGCGCGGGTGGTACGTAATCAAATGCGCCCCTCCATCTCCCTCGCGCAGTCCCGCCGCCATGGCGTCGATGACGGCCCGTTCCTCGCCATTCTCGATGTCCTGGTCGCCCCCCAGAATCCAGATGACCGGCTTCTCCCGGTACCGCCGCCCGAGGAACCGGCCGTAGACGCGGGCGTTCTCCTCCGTGAACACATTCGGGGGCTTCCTGCCTTCAAGCTTCCAATAGCTGCCCCAGGTGGGCAGCATGCCGATGTACAGCCCCAGCTCGGCGGCGCGGTTCACCACGAAGTCCACGTGCTCGAAGTACGGCTCGTTGGGTTTGGCCGGATCCTTGTCCACCAGGGGCAGGTGCCCGTAGGGGTTCGGCACGTCGAGGCCGCCCCGCTCGGCCAGCACCACCGCCTGGATCACCGTGAAGCCTTTCGCCTTTCGGTTTTGGAGATACTCGCCGGCGTCCTCCCGATTCAGCCGGTGGAACAGCTCCCAGGCCGTGTCCCCCAGGTAGAAAAAGGGCCGGCCGTCTTCGAACTGCAAGTAGCGGCCGTTCTCACTCACCACCAGCCGCGGCGGCGCCGCCGCGGCCGGCAACAGCGTGCACAAAAGAAACCAACGAAGGATCATCGTGCCTCCCGCGCCATCTTCTCTGTTACGGCGCAGGCGCGTCAAGCGAGGCGCTCGCGCTCAACCGCCCATCCCCACTAAAGACACGTTCCCCCGCGGCCGAAGGATGGAAGAGAACAGGGAGGATACCCCTTGCGCATCTGGAACCGCACCCGGAACCTGCTCCTTGCTGGCGACGTCGCCGTCGCCAACACCAGCGCCACGCGCCGCGCCGGCCTGCTCGGGCGCACCGGCCTCACGGCCGGGGAAGGCTTGTGGATCACTCCGTGCGAGGCCGTGCACACCGTCGGGATGAAGTTCCCGATCGACGTAGTCTTCCTGAACAAACGAAAAGAGGTGGTCAAGGTGCGCGCCGGCCTCGGTCCCTGGCGCATCTCGGGCAGCCTGCGCGCCCACTCGGTTCTGGAACTGCCAGCCGGAACCGCCGCCGAGACGGCCACCCAACCGGGCGATCAACTGGAGTTCCTCCGCGACTGAGCGACTGGGGAACAGCTATCGGGGGTGTCCGCGATCCGGCTCGCACGTCCACAACAACACGGCAGGGGTCAGTCCAGGAACGGGCGGCGCAGGTCCGCTGGCTCGAACTCACTCGCCATCAGCCCTGATTTCATCGAGAATCCGGGCGACTTCAGCCGCCGGGTCGGGCGCCCGGGTAATCTGCCGCCCAATCACCAGGTAATCCGCGCCGTCGCGGATTGCTTCGGCCGGCGTTGCGACCCGCTTCTGATCTCCTTTCGCCGCTCCGGCCGACCGCACCCCGGGCGTCACCAGCGCCATCGCCGGGCCGGCGATCCCCCGGACCGCGCGCACTTCCAACGGCGAGCAGACGATGCCATCCATGCCGGCCTCGCGCGCTTTGCGCGCCCGCAGGTGAACCAGTTCGGCCGCCTCGCATGGGTACCCCAGGTCGGCCAGATCGTTACGATCGAAACTGGTCAGCACGGTGACGGCCAGCAAGCCCAACGGCGCATCGCCCTTTCCTTCCACCGCCGCCCGCATCACCGCGCCGCTTCCATGAACGGTCAGAAACCGGACGCCGGCGCCGGCCACCTGGCGCACGCTGCGTTTCACTGTTTCTCCGATGTCGTAGAACTTCAGGTCCAGGAACACGTCCTTGCCGCCGCGGATAAGCTCGCGGGCAAACTCCATGCCGCCGGCGGCGTAGAGCTCCAGGCCGACCTTATAGATCCGGCAGGCATTCCCGAGGCGCTCCACAATCCTCCGCGCCTCCTCGGGGGCGGCCACATCGAGCGCCACGATCACGGGGTTCTTCATCGCACGTAGATTGATTTCGCGCGGCGCTCCTTCACCGCGCCGATCCGGTAGGCGGCGGCGAATCGCTGCCCGACGATGGCCGCATCCCGCTCCGGCAGGGCGATCAGCAGTCCTCCGGAGGTCTGGGGATCGTACAGCACGGTCAGGACTTCCCCGGGCAGGCCGTCCACCACCTCCACGTCGCACTCCGCGAACGAACGGTTATTCTTCAATCCGCCGGGAATCGCTCCCTGCCGTGCGTAGCTTGCCGCGCCCGGAAGGAACCGCACGGCCCCGGCCTCAATCTCCAGCGAGACGTTGCTGCCCGCGGCCATCTCGCGCGCATGGCCGATGAGCCCGAAGCCGGTGATGTCGGTGCAGGCGTGTACATCGAGATCGAGGATCGCGTCGCAGGCGGCCCGGTTCAACTCGAGCATCGACCGGACCGATTCCTCCACGTCCTCCGCGACCGCAATGCCTTTCTTCAAGGCGGTCGCGATCACACCGGTTCCGAGCCGTTTCGTGAACAGCAGCACGTCGCCCGGTTGGGCGCCGGCATTGGTGAAGATCCGATCCGGGTGAATGGTTCCCGTGACCGAGTAGCCGAACTTCATCTCCGGATCGTTGATGGAATGCCCGCCGATGACGGCGCAGCCCGCCTCCCGCATCTTCTCGGCGCCCCCCGAAAGGATCTGCTGGAGCGTCTCGATGTCCTCCTTAGCCGGATATGCCACAATCGACAGCGCTGACACCGGCGTGCCGCCCATGGCGTAGACGTCGCTCAGGGAGTTCGCGGCGGCGATGGCGCCGAAGGTGAACGGATCGTCCACGATGGGCGTGAAGAAGTCCACGGTCTGGACGAGGGCGCACTCCTCCGTCAGCTTGTACACGCCCGCGTCGTCGGCCGTGTCAAACCCAACCAGCACGTTCTCGTTGCTCACCCGCGGCACGCCGCCGAGCACCTGGTCCAACAACTTTGGACTCAACTTCGACGCTCAACCGGCGGCCGCCACATGGGCGGTCAGCTTTCGGTCTCTCATGCCATTCTTCCCAGTCTAAGCTAATGACTTCGGGGCGGTCCGCCGATGGGAAACCAAGCGCCAAGACTCGTTCCTGGGCTCTGTCATGAGAGGAGTCGCCGGTATCGTCAGCTTCCGCGGGAATCCACCCGACACCCTCCTGCTCGATCGCCTCGCCTCCTTGACCACCGTCTCGCCGAACAGCCAATGCTCTGCCTGGCGGGGCGGCGGCGTTGGCTTTGTGCAGATCCAACCCATTGAACTGAAGGGACTTGCTCACCGCCAAGGGCACCTACCGGAAGCCGCTCCAAGTCCCCGCTGGTGGAGCAATCGCTGGTGTCTGGTGGCGGATGCCCGGCTTGACGACCGCCCCGCTTTGCTCGAGAAGCTGCGCGCGGCGGGCGCCGATCCGCCGCCTGAGGCGTCCGGCGAGGAGCTGATTCTGGCCAGCTATCAGACGTGGGGCGACTCGTGCCTCGCCAACCTCCACGGCGACTACGGCTTCGCAATTTGGGATGCCCGCCGCCGGAGGCTCTTCTGCGCCCGGGACCGGTTCGGCGTGAAGCCGTTCTTCTATGCCTCCCGCGGCCGCTGCTTCATCTTTAGCAGCCGCCTGGCTGCCGTGCGCGCTCACCCGGCCGTCTCGGACCGTCTGGACGAGGGGGCCATCGGAGATTTTCTGCTGTTCGACTTCCAACAGGATTCGGGCGGCTCCGCTTTCGCGGAGATCCGGCGCTTGCCCCCGGCTCACTACTTGACGGTGACTCCTCACGGCTGTGAAGTGCGGCGCTACTGGCAGCTCCCGGCCGGGCCGGCATTGACTTCCGCCGAGCCGCGGGAGTGCTCCATACATCTGGCGGTCTTGCTTCGTCAGGCGGTCGCCGACCGCGCGCCCGCATCCGGAGTGGCCATCTCGCTGAGCGGTGGACTCGACTCCCCCTCCGTCGCCGCCGCGGCCTGCGAAGCGCTTGACCCGGGCCGCGTAGCCGGCTTCACCATCCGCAGCGACCGGTTGCTCCGCGACGACGAGCCCCGTTTCGCTGCCATGGTCGCCCGGCACCTCGGGTTCCCGATCCACTACCTGGACGCCGATGGCCACAGCCTGTATGACGACCGGCCGGGAACAGATCTGCCGGAGCCGGCGAATGAACCTCTACGCTCGATTGTCCTCGACCATTTGACGCAAGCCGGCGGCGCGTCCCGCGTGCTTCTGAGCGGTCACGGCGGCGACGCGCTCTTTTTACTCACGAGCGGGTCGATACGAGAGGCGCTGGGCCGACTAGGTCCCGGCCGAAGGTGGCGCGAACTGCGCCTGCTTCTCTCGGTCCACCGCAGTCTGCGTCCCCTGAGACTGGGCGCCCGGTTCGCCTCGCGGCTCGGGTGGCGCCCTTCCTGGAAGCCTCCGTACCCCGGTTGGCTCAATGCGGGTTTCGCGGCTCGCGAGTCTCTCCCGAGCCGCTGGCGGGAGGCGGGCGCGGCCGTGAGCCACCCGAGACATCCGCTCGCCGCCGCTGAACTTCTCGATCCGCTCTGGCCTCACACGTTCGAGACCCTCGACGCCAGCGTCACTGGCTGTCCGGTCGAGGTCAGGTATC
>CAYRPT010000110.1:0-9340 GCA_964425895.1 uncultured Solibacteraceae bacterium
GGTCCACGGCGATGAAACAACTCGTGAGCAGTGGAAACAGCACGCCGTTCTGATACCAGTAGCCGTAGTCCTGGTGCCAGGTCCAGGCGCCGCCCACGCGCGGCTCCTTCATGATCATCTTGGAATGGTAGTGGTAGACCTCGCCCCCGAGAATTGTCTCGGCCGAGTCGACGAGGCTGCGGCAGCGCGCGAACATGCCGTAGATTCCCTGGCCCGGATGGTTCCATAGCGAGAGACGAACTTCACCGCCTTCACCGTCGGCTTTGGCATAGGAATGGCGGTCCAGTTCCTGGTCCTCTTTCGCCGCTCGCCGCAACAGCTCCATCTCCCCGGCCTCGAACATCCCCTGGACCAGGACGTACCCGTCCCGGCGGTACGCCCCAAGCTCCGCATCCGTGATCGGACCTCGTGCCATCTTGAGTCCCCTCTCTCCCGTTCTCCCGGGCGGATCCGGTATCCGGCTGGCGTCCCGGCGCCGGCCTAACGCAGCGCCACCGGCCGCCCGCCCTGTTCGCGGCTCTTCTGCGCCGCGTCCATGAAAGCAAACAGTTCGAGCGTCTCCTCGTTCGGCACCGGTGGAGTCCGGGTCCGGAAGAAGCGCACAATCTCGACCAGCAGGGCCTGATAGGCCGGGCCGGCGTCCTCCGGAGCGAGCTCGACTCCCTTCGGCAGAAACACCGCGGCGCCGTAGTCCCCCTGGGGACGCAGCGCGTGGACCGTTCCCAGCCGCCCGTCCTTCCAGCGTCCCACGATCACGTCGAGGTTCTCGCTATAAGTCCGCGTCACCTCCATGCACCCCGTCCCCAGAAGCGCATAGAGCATCTCCAGCGGATGAATGCCGTACCAGGCGAGATCCAGGTAGTGGTGCTCCTCCATCGGCCCGGGGCCCCAGGTGACCACGCCGGTCGCCTCTCCGGCGTGCGGCCCCAGCGCAGTCACCATCCGGCTGTAGCGAAGGGACGAAGTACTGAACCAGGGGACGCCGGCTGCCTTCGCCAACCGTGCGATCTCCCGCGCATCTTCGAGCGTCGCCGCCAGCGGCTTGTCGATGAACAATGGCTTGCCGGCCGCGATCACCTGACGCGCCTGCGCCAGGTGCGGCCTTCCATCCACGCTCTCTAACAAGACACCATCCACCCGGGCGCAGAGCGACGGAATATCGTCCACGAACTCGACACCCCACTTCTCGCGCAACTCGGCCGCGAACTTCTCGACGCGCGTGTAGCTCGACACCACATCCGGGCTGCCGCCTTTGAAGGCGGCCACCACCCGGGCGCCCTCGACGTGATCCGGACCCGGGGGCCCATTGAACGCCCGGGTAAAGGCGGTGGCGTGGGAGGTGTCGGTGCCGATGATGCCAAGCCGGATCTCCTGCGCCCCCAGAAAGAGACCAAACCAGCAAAGGAACACGAGCGCGCGGAACATGCACCGCATTGTACTATGCCGGGACCGCCCGGCTTCGCCGCATGAGCGCTAACCGCGCGGCTGGGCGCCTCCGGCGCAGAGGCCGCACATCATTGATAAAGAGGAACATTCACGAAGGTTCCCTGGAGAGCAGTGAAGCGGCAAACGGGACCACCGGCGCCTCCGCTCCCGCCGGTCGCGAAGAATCGCCGCGATCCCAAGTGCAGCGGGGCGAACAGCTTCTCGCCTTGCAGCCCGCGATCTGTTGGCGATATCTTCTTACCTGGCCCGATCCATCAAGCATGGCTCTTCACGCTCCGCCTTTGATCCCTACGGCTACAAGCGCCGCTTTTCTCCTCGCCTTGCTCACCACTCCCAGCGCCGCGCAAATCGACGGCGGCATGTTCCGCCACCACTACATCGCCCGCGATCTGCCGGCGGACAATGGTTGGGGCTTCGGGACGCCGATACTCGCCGACCTCGACAAAGACGGCGATCTCGATTTCACCACGAGCAACCGCAATGACGCCATCTACTGGTTCGAATACACCCCCAGCGGGTGGAAACGCCACGTACTCGGACCCATCGCCCTTGGTCAACTCGGCTCCGCCGCCCTGGACGTAGACGGCGATTCCCACATCGATCTCGTCATTGGCGGCCACTGGTATCGGAACCCCGGGAACCCGCGAGAGGTCCAGTTTGAGCGCATCGCCTATGACCCCTCTCTCCGCGGCGAGGTTCACGACATTGTTGCGGCCGACGTGGACGGCGACAACCGCCCGGACATCGTGGCCCTAGGCGACAATGACGGCTGCTTCTGGTACCGCATCCCCCGGGACCCGCTCGCGGACAACGCCTGGGAGCGGCACACCATCACGCTCGACGTGCTTGATTCGCGCGACGATATTCACTCGGGCTTCATGCCCGGCGGCGTGGGCGATCTCGACGGTGACGGCGACGCGGACGCCGTCCTGCCGGACCGCTGGCTGGAAAACACCGGTTCGGGCCTCGACTGGAACCGCCATGCCTTGCCGTTTGGCAGCCGCGGGCCGTGGGGGCTTTCCTCACGAAGCTGGATAGCCGACATCGACGGCGACGGCGACAGCGACATCGTCATGGCCGACAGCGACCAGCAGAACTCGGGCATCGCCGTTCTTACGAACAACGGCGCCAAGCCGCCTGCATTCGAGACAAGCTTCCTGCCTAACCGCGCACCGGGCACACGAGGATCGTTCCATTCCTTGCGCCTGGCCGATTCGGACGGCGACGGTGACCTCGACATTCTCACCGCCGACCAGGAAGATCCGTCGATCCTTCCCGCCGGCGCCACGCCGCGCTTCTATGTATTCGAGAACACCGGCCATGGGGGGGAGCGCTTCGTCGAGCGGGTGATCTTCGACGGCCGGCTGGGCGGCCACGACCTGCTGGTGGGCGACGTGGATGGTGACGGAGATCTCGATTTCGTCTCGAAGATCTGGAATCGCTGGCCAGGCAACGCCAACGGCGGGAAGTTCCACGCGGACTACTTCGAAAACCAGCGAAAGTAGACCGCCGGGGTCGCACCGCGCGCTCCCTGGGCGAACTGGCGGCACCGATTGGCTACAATCACCACAGGTTCATGAATCGACTCGTACCCCTGATTCTCGTCGCGGCGCTCGGCGCGTCCGCCGGACGCAAGCCGGTGACCCCCGAGGCCGCCGCCGAGGACCGCACCGGCCGCGCGATCGAGGACATTGTATGGGCGCCCGATGGCGCGGCTCTGGTCTATCGACACGAGAAATCCCTACACCTCTACACCGTCGCCAGCCGGCGCCGCCAGCAAATCGTGTCGCTGTCCGCGCTCGAAACAAGGGCGCGGGAGCCGGAAAAGCCGGAGCGGTTCTCCTGGCAGAACCGGCGCGTGCGGGAGCGGCCCGTCCAGTGGTTCCCTGACGGGCGCCGTCTGCTGGTGAAGGTCAAGGGCGACCTGTTCGTCTGTCCGGCCGGCGTAGGCGAGTGCCGGCAACTCACCGCGACCGCCGCCGATGAAGCCGATCCCAAGCTCTCCCCCGACGGCCGCAGCGTCTCGTTCCGGCGCGCCCATGATCTCTGGGTCGCGGGCGTCGAGAGCGGACGTGCCAGGCCCCTCACCCGCGACGGCGGTGCTACCCGTTGGAACGCCGAGCTTGACTGGGTGTATCCGGAGGAGCTCGACCTCGCCACCGCCCACTGGTGGTCGCCCGATTCGCGGCATATCGCCTACCTCCAGTTCGACGTGAGCCGCCAGTGGATCTACCCGCACGCGGACCTGCTCCCGCTCCGCGCCGTGGCCGAACCGCAGAGGTACCCCAAGGCCGGCACCCCCAACGCCGACATCCGCCTCGGCATCGTTCCGGCGGCCGGCGGAAAGACGCGCTGGCTGGACGCCGTGCAGGGCGAGCCACGCGGAGCAGGCGGGGACGGCTCGCATCTCATCGCGCGTGTGCACTGGCTGCCTGATTCCAGCGGCGTCGCCGTCGAGAAGCTGAACCGCATCCAGAACCGGCTCGAGTTGCGGGTCGCTCCTCTGAGCGGCCCGGGGCGAACCCTGCTGGTCGAGGAAGACCCGCACTGGGTGAATCTGGCTGACGGCCTGACGTTCCTCCCGAAATCGCGCCGGCTGCTGTGGACCAGCGAGCGGAGCGGCTACCGCCACCTCTACGTCTACCGGATGGATGGAACGCTCGAAGCACAGCTCACCAGCGGCGACTGGGAAGTCACGGAGGTTGCCTGCACCGAAGAAGACCGCGGGATCGTCTACTTCGAGTCCACCGAACAGAGCCCCCTCGAGCGCCATCTGTACCAGGTGGCGCTGGACGGTTCCGGACGCCGCCGTCTCACCACGGACGCTGGAACCAACTCCGCGTTGATGGCGCCGGGGTGCGGCCACTACCTTCGCTCGTTCAGCTCCTTCGACGAGCCGCCGCGAAAAACGCTGCACACCAGCGGCGGCGAGCAGATCGATGAGCTGGACCCGCCCGACCGTTCCGTGCCGGACGAATACGAAATCCTGCCCCAGCAGATCATGACGCTAGCCACGAGTGACGGCGCGACGCTCTACGGGCGCTTGCTCCGGCCCGCCGGCTTCCAGCCGAGCCGGAAATACCCCGCCGTGGTGCTAGTCTACGGTGGGCCCCACGCGCAGAACGTGGTGAACCGCTGGTCCGGCGCTGACCTCGCGCAAGCCCTCGGCCACGCCGGCTTCGTCGTCTGGCAACTCGATAACCGAGGAACCGCCGGGCGAGGCCACTCTTGGGAGACGCGGCTCTACCGGCGCTTCGGCCACCAGGAGCTCGCCGATCAAGTAGAGGGCTTACAACACCTGCTGAGAATGGGCTTCGTGGACGCCGGCCGTGTCGGCATTCACGGCTGGAGCTACGGGGGTTTCATGACACTCTACGCCATGTTGCACGCGCCGGACACCTTCCGGGCGGGGGTGGCGGGCGCCCCGGTTACCCAGTGGCGCAACTACGACACCATTTACACGGAGCGATACCTCGGCCTCCCCGAGGAAAACCAGGAAGGCTACCGCCTCAGCTCGCCGCTGGACGACGCCACGAGGTTGCGCGGGCCGGTCCTGCTGATCCACAACATCCAGGACGACAACGTCCTGTTCCAACACACGCTGCAAATGGCCGACGCCCTGGAACGGGCCGGGAAGCCATTCGAGCTGATGATCTATCCGCAGAAGACGCACGGCGTGACCGGCGAGGCCAAGAAGCACTTCTACCGCGCGGTTGTCGATTTCTTCACGCGGCGGCTGGGCAAGTGAGCTTTTCCCCGGAGCCGCACGCGCAACCCCGAGCTATCGCTGTGGATATTCCCGCTTGACGCCCGCGGGCAAGGCCAGCGTCAGGTCTTTCTCGGAGAGGGCGACGTTCCACTCGATCTTCGTGTACGTGATGGTGGTGGTGTCGCCGCCGGGTGCGTGGAACTTCTGCTGCACTGGGTAAGCGCCCTCGCGAGCCACCCACAGCTCAACCCTGGAGAAGCGCTCTCGCGTCTTGGCCGTCTTCGGCGTCAGTTCCAGGCGATCCGCCGCAACGCCATTTACCGCCTCGGCCCCGCCATAACGGATCGTGTAGTCCTTGGCCAGGCCCTTGCCCGACGTGCCGAATCCGAGCAGCAGAAAGGAATCGACGAGCGCCTTGTGCCGGCCCAGGTCATATTCGTGGACCGTCTGGATCTTAGGGTAGTAAATCTCGCCCTTCCTGCCCGAAAACACGATGGTGCGCGCGTCCGGTTCGGCGATCTCGACGCGCACCCGCACCGGTCTCCCCTTCCCGGCGCGTGACATCCGGAACTGGCCTGACTCTACGGTCGTATCCTGGATGACTGCCGTGTAGCTCGCCTTCTCGATGTGGGCGCGAACGCTCACAAATCCGGCCGCGGCAGCGTCCATGGCCGACAGGATCGCGCTCGTCTCCGAAGCAGCCGCTGCGCCGGCCAGGCAAAGAGCCGACCCGGCGAGGAGGGTTCTGGTCCACATAATCGGGCGCTCTCGGCGATGGCAATCACTCCGCCGGGTCGGCGAAGGCCATGTAGCCTCGAACCTCCTGCTCCGTATCGAAGATCGGCTCAACCCGGGTCACTCGGAGGTTCCGGGTCTTCCCTTGCCTGCGAACAAGTTCGTCGACGCGACCGAGCCTTCCCCCTTCCGGAACGCCGTCGAGGAGCTCCGGCTCAATCCAAAAGGCGGCCCCGCGCCCCTCCGCCGGCACCAGAACAACTTCTTTCGGCTTTGGCTGGTCTCGGAAGATCGCCCGCGGCGTCAGGAAAACGAAGGCGAGAATCAGGGCGACCATGAGATCGTACTGAAGACTCCCCCGGGGGTAATCCCATAGAATCCAGCGCTTCAGCGACGCCAGGAATCCACCACCCATCGCCCTCAGTGTATCACGCGCGCTTCCTCCATTCCGGGGACGCACGAACACGGAATCGAAGAACTGCGTGACGCCGCGCGAACGGCGCCGCGCGGCTCAAGGGCCTTCGCTCCGCCTTCTGGTGTACAGTAGGCGTGTTGCGCGCCATGACACCTGTGACACGGCGAAGATTCCTTGGCGGAGCGGTTGCCGGCGCGGGAGCCGGGGCCGGCTGCGCACCATCGGGTTCGGAGCGGCGAAGCGTCCGCCGCCATCACCCGCTCGAGGGCCTCGATCGGCCCTCGCTCAAGATCACCGGCGTCAAGGTGATCCCGCTCTCCTACGTTCACCCGGAGAGGAATCTCTGGCGGTCGGCCGACTACATTGTCTGGAAGACGGACGGATGTATCACGCAGGTCTTCACGGACCAGGGCCTCGTCGGCATCGGCGAAGGCAGCCCGTACGAGGGGCCCGACTACATCAAGAAGTACACCGAAGAGGTGATCCGGCCGCTGGTGCTCGGCCAGAACCCGTTCGACGTTGAACTGCTCACGAATCGCGGCAATGACAGCCGTCACAGCCGGGCGCCATGGGCAGGGCTCGACTGCGCCCTCTGGGACGTCATCGGTAAAGCGGTGGGACGGCCGGTCTGCGATCTGTTGGCGGTGGATCATGAGCCGGCCCGGACCATCCGGATCTACGCAAGCTCCGGCGTCGAGCACGAATGGTACGCGAACGGCGCCCAGTACCTTATCGAACAGGCCCTGCGCCACCGCGACGAAGGCTACGACCTGTTCAAGTTCCGTGCCGGTACGCGCTGGGCTTCAAGCGGAATGACGCTCGACAAGTACATCCCGATTCTGCGGCGGCTGCGTGAGGCGGTGGGTCCGGATTTCAAGCTGGCCCACGAGTCGATGGGCGGAACGGGCGTGAGCCGCCAACAGATTCTCCGGGAGTTCTGTCCGGTCCTCGAGGACCTGCGATTCACGTGGTTCGAGGAGGCGCCGGGCGGCACCAACCTCGAAGACATCGATTTCTTCCTCCAGCTTCAGGAGGCGCTGCCCGCGGTGCGTGTCTCTGGCGGCGAGCGGTTCCGCGAGCGGTTCGAAGCCCAGACCTGGCTCGACCGCGGCGCGCTTGACATCATCCAGCCCGACTGCAATGTCGCGGGCATCACCGAAAACTGGTACATCGCCCGCATGGCGCACCTGCGGGGGAAGACGCTGATCCCGCACAACTGGCATGGCGGCGGTACGCTGATGGCCAATGCGCATCTGGTGGGCGGCATACCCGGCCCGGAGTACTGCGAGCTGAACCTGACATTCAATCCGCTCAAGGAGGAGATCTTCAAAGAGCCTCTGAGGGTGGTGAAGGGATCGATGACGTTGCCGCGCAAGCCCGGCTTCGGCGTGGAACTGCGGGACGACGTCGAGAAGAGGTTCCCCTACGTGCCCGGCAGCTTCACGATGCCGAACCCCAAGTTGAAGTGACTCACTTGCCGGGCATGCCGCCGCGCCCCTCAACGAATGGGCGAGTACGGGGTGGCGCGGTAGAGCGAGATCTGGATCACGCTCGAGATCTGACCGCTGCGATCGATGGATTCCTTGCGGACGCGGCTCCACTCTTCGTCAGCGCCAAAGGCGCTCCAGGCTTTCTCGCGGGCGGCGAGGGAATCGAACGGCGTCAGGTAAGTAAGGTTGGGGCGATCCGCGCCGAACACCGTGGAGGTGTACAGGATGGGATGGACGCCGACCCGGTGGAAGATCTTGATTTCCGGCCCGGCGAACCGTTCGTGGAGAGCCTTCAACTGGCGCGCCGTGGGTGAGTGGTAGGTTCGGAGCTCGAAGATCCGCGGGGTTGCGGGCGCTTCGGCGGGAGCCGCGAGTTCGGGAGAGTAGTCCGTCGCCTCAAGCAGCGCGGCGCTCGCGGTCACGAAGGGCGGCTCACCAGCCTCCCACTGCTCGAAGGCGGCGGAGAAGTTCTTGTCCGCAAACAACTGCCGGGAGGAAGCCCATATCTGCTCGCAGGATTCCACTCCGATGAAGCAGGCTAGCTGGGGCATGTGCGGCGCTACGAGGGCTTCGAGGAAGATCTTCGGCCCGGGAAGCACCCGCTCCAGGGCTGGCAGCAGCGCCTTCGAGAAGAAGCGGTGGATGCGGTCCGGCTGCGTACCGTTCTCCAGAAAAAACTGCTCAAACACGTAGAAGCGGATCCTGCCTTTTGCCGCGGGCTGGCCGGAGAGCCCGGGGGGCAGCAATGCGGGCATAGCTTCGAGGAATTGACGGCGATCCAGCAGCATGTCGCTTATTATTCCAGAAGGCCGGCGACGGTGGGAAACGCCCTCTCACAAGGAACATTTGTGAATGTTCCCTTTGATCAATGATGTGCGCCTCTGCGCCGGAGGCGCCCAGCGGCGCGGTTAGCGCTCAGAAGCGGGAAAGGCTGCGGAGAATCGAGTCGCTCCCGCCACCGCCGGGGAGCCTGACGGAATGGGCATTTCGCCAGTTGGCGTCCTTGGCGCCGATGTAGCGCACGCTGTCGCGATCGGGGCCCATGAGGATGACCGTCACGCCGAGACCCGGATAGTCGAGGGCGCGGTATTGCCGCTCGCCCTCCTCGGCCTTCCAGCGGTCCGCCGCCGGAGGCCCCAGTTTTCGAACCACCGAAAAGTAGTCGTCTTCGCCCGTCAGCGTGAGCTCTGCCTGCACAATGGCTTCGTAGGTAACCCGTCCGCCGGCTTCACGTTCCCGCGTCACAGTAACCAGTACCAGCGTACCGGCAATCGCGAGCAAGAGGGCCCCGCCAATCAGCAGCTCGATCTTCTTCTCGGTGGGCGATTCGCTGCCGCGGTGGGGGGGAGCAGGGAGCGGCGCGCCCGCCGGGGGGTGGGGGGCGCCGGGAGCGCCGGGCATCGCGAGCACGCGCCGCCGGTGCGGTACGAGCATGCCGCCCTTGTATTCGAGCTCCTGTGTCAGGCCGACGATCATGACCGGCTCCTCAACCTGCGAGACGTCACCCACGAACCTTCGGGGGATCCATAAATCCTGCCCCGACTT
>CAYRPT010000111.1:0-9318 GCA_964425895.1 uncultured Solibacteraceae bacterium
CATGTTCCGGTCCAAACGCGCCGGGTTGACGTAGTTCTGAACAACCGCCAGGCCGTACCCTCGCTGGTTGTTCGCCAAGCTTCGGTACTTGCGCTCCACGACTCTCGTGGGTCCTCCCGTAACTCTGGCGCCGTTGGATATGAGATGTATGGCGTAGCCGCCCGGCCGCGCCGAGGAGGGGAGTATCGCCGCGACCTGTGAAGCACCGGTTCGAGAATCATAAGACGTATAGAGCATCCAGGCTCGCACTGGATCGCCCCCTTCTTCCGGTGTGAGGGTTAGCGATACTCCAAGTAGCGAAGGTTCCAGCGGTAGAGTGGATACATGTAGCCCGGCCGGTAACGGAAAAAGGCCGCTGACGACGAACACGGATCCCGGCGCGACACCGCTGGTGTAGGACGCAGCGTCCACCGCATAACTCATGAAGGTTAGCTGTTGCGCCGACGCGATCGCGGCGGCCAAGAAGATTCCAGTCGGAACCTTGCATTGCATAACTCACCTCCGTGCCGGCCTGTCACGGCCGGTAGGGAAGAAAACGAGCCCAAAACAGCCGGATCGGCTTTTCCGGACGAAGCCGGGAAACCGATCTCCAACCTGGCAAAACTGGAAAGGGATTGCGAGGCCGGCGGCGAATGCGGTCTCCGCCGGCGGCGAGTTGCGGCCCGGCTCTGGACTCGGTCGGCGGTAGGGGCGGTGAGGAGATGTATAGGGCCGCGGAATTTGCCGCCGAGAAACGCCCGCACGCACGAATTCGCCGACACTGTCAGCGAATCCCGACACCGGGTGCGCCGTCTTCAGTGTCCTCCTGCGTACGCTGCGGCGGCCATTACAGCGGTGTATAAAATGACCTCCGCCACCTCAAGGCTCACCTTGCCGACCTTATCCCAGTCGACCTGCTTCGGGGGGTTCCGGCCACACGGCGCCGAGACCGCACGTAACTCGGCAATCTCATCCGCCGGGACCCAGATTTCCACTTTGCGCCAGGTCGTGAAGTCAAATGTATTCCCCAGCGCGAGATATAGGCGATGAGGCTCCACCGCAAGAGTCCGGCCCTTCAACTGTCTACCGTTGAACAGAGTGATTCGTACTCTTTGCCGTGCGCTGACCAGCGTCGTCAAATCAGGATCCCTCTCCGTATCCTCCAGTGACGCAGGCAGAGAATTTGTCTCGAACGGGGCGGCCACATTCGTCGCGCCCGGCAGAGACAGGACGGAGAGAAGGAGATTCCGCGCAATGACGGACTTTGTTGTCAAGGATTGCATGGCCAACTCCTTTCTGGTTTGCGCCATAGCCAGACGCAATCCTGCTGCCAGGCTCACGCGGCCTTGGGCAGGGGTTCGAGCGCCGCGCTCTTCCGTTCGAACCGGCGCCCGGCGTAGACGCCGCAGACGATCATGAAAACCGACGCGGCGACGGTGATTACGCTGAGATAACGCGCTCCGATCCCCAGAAGGGCGAAAATGGCGGCGCCCTTGGCCAGCCGCTGCACGAACATGTTCGTGAAGGCGCGCGCTTTGTATTTTTCCTCGGGGGTTGTCACCACGTACAGCGATTCCCGGGCGGTTTGTTGCAGAGAATAGTTCAGACCACCGTCCGAGACGAACAGAAAGCCGGCAAGCAACAGGCCCGGCGCCGCGAGGAAGCCGATCGACCCCGCGGCCACCACAACCGGCAGGATCGTCAGCGCGACGACCAGACCCAGCTTCCTCATGATCAAGCTCACCAGCAGGAACTGAACTGTTACGGACATGGCGTTCATCAGGAGATAGGCTGTCGCCATGAAATGCTGCGTCTCAGCCAGACCCGAGAGAGCCTCCGACATGTGGCTGAACTGATAGTCGATCGATTGCGACGCGATCTCATAGGACGCCATAATCCCGACGATCGCGGCCAAGTACCGGGACCCCAAAACGAGTTGGAGTCCTTCTACGGCTTCAGTCCAAGCGGACCGCTTTGGCGCCGCCTCTTGCCGGACCACCCGGAGCGGCGACTGTGTGCGGAACGCCCCGCCTCGGGCTACAAGACGTTCGGCGGCGTATGTCACCGCGGCTACGGCGGCCAGGGCGGCTCCCGCCAACGTCAGCAAGCCACGGAGACCGGCCTGTCCCAGAAGGGCGCGCGTGAGCGCCGCTCCCGCCAGGCCTCCGAGCACCCCGCCGCCGCCAATGACGCCGTACAGCCGCTTGGCCTGATCCGCGTCGGAGATATCAGTGAGGTAGGCGAAGAACGCGGCCACCATCAAGGTGGTCACGAGGTCTCCCACGAGATAGAACCACCAGATTTCAGCCTTGCTTGGGCGCTCCAGCGCAAGAGCCAGCCACCAGAAGTTGGCCGCCAGGAAGATGCAGAAGGCGTAGATGAGCCGCTGGCGCTCAAGGCGGTTGTAGAGCCAGGCGAAGGCCGCCATGGCCAGGACGGCCATAAGGATATTCACGAGCTTGGCGTACAATTCGAGGTCCGCGCCATAAGTCTCGACGAATAGCGCCTTCTTCTGCGACTTGAGGCTCTGGAACGCGGCCATTACCAGAAAGAAGAAGGAGAAGAGCAAGGCCGCCACGGGGATCTCCTCCTTCTTGAAATCGACGAGTTTTCGCAGGAAGCTCGGCATTCGTAACCTTCTCTCAGCGGAGCGGCTGAATTCCAGCTATCTCACCACGTCCTCTCGACGCCCACGACGTTGGCGCCGCTCCCGGACTTCCGCAGGTAGACCGTGACCGTTTTCAGCTCGTGAGGGCCGGCGATCCGGGCGGCGAAGTACGAGCCGTCCGGCGCGTCCGGAATCTCCGAAGGAAGGTTCAGGCTTGCGGCCCCGTCGATCGGGGTGTGGCGTTCGCTGACGTTGTCAAAACGGGTCCAGCGGACGGAGTAGCTCCGCTCCGGAACGAAACCGTGCAAGAGCTCAAGGTCTTCGAATTCAAGCCGCTTCTCACTGACTCGAAATCGGTCCAGCGGCAAAACCTTGCTGAAGTACGTTCTTCCGATCTTATTGCGGCGCTCGACCAGGCACTTCACGAGCCAGTTCGCGGCCCCCGGGTCGCTGTACTCGCCCGTTTCGACCACGGCCCGGATCTCGTCCTCCGTGAATGCCATCACCTGCTTCGCCGCCCAGAACGTGTCGTCCGGCAGGCGGTTGTCGAAGATCGGAGCGGGATAGTTGGGCTTCCATTTCTCGGGGTCGAATAGCTCATACTCGAAGTTTCCGGCAGACGAGAATTCCGGGTAATGCGCGCGGGCCCAATCGGGAAGCCACACGCCGAGGCTGAAGATCTGCGCCGCCATGGGCTTCCAGCGGAACAGATAATCGTTCCCGGCGCGGGGACTTTTCGTGGTGAAGCTGTCGCTACCCAGGCTTGCTCCGAAATCGATCAGGTAGTGCCGGACGAACTGGATGTCCCCTTGGCGCACGAGAGCGTCACAGGTATTGAGGCACTTGATGTCGTTGTGTCCGAGCCACGCGGCGAAGACGAATAACCCGCGAAGCTCGCGGCGGTGCTCGTGGGAGACCGTGTCGTTCGGGTCGTCTTTCCGCGTGCCGTGATAGCGGAAGGGACCGATCGTCTCGCCCTCAATGTAATGGCAGGCCACCGCCCGGTATCCCTTCCTGGCGTCGCGGGGCACGCCAAACAAGGCATCCTCGAGATGTCGCTTTTTCATCGGCCGGGAGACGCCGCCTTCTTCGACTTTGATACCCGGCGCGATCCGTAGCCGATCGCGTTCGAAGTAGACGATGTACGTTTCCGGCACGTGATAGCCAAGGGCGTGGAAGAACCGGGCGCCGACCGCCTCGGCAGCGGTGGCCAGTTCGATGTTTCGCAGGGGATCGAACTTGATCATGTAGATACGCCCGGCGGAATCCCGTATCTTGAAGCCTGGAGTGACACCCTCGGTTTTGGCGCCGATGATCTCCCACGAGCCGTCCACCGAAGGAGGGTGGTCGTTGCCGGGGCCACGGACGAGTTCCGATAGAGTCATGCGGCGGCGGTAGTGACGGTTGACATACCACGCTCCGTCCATGACTTCGCCGAGAGTATTCGTTCCCTGAGCCGGAATCACTCGCTCGGCGCAATGGCGTTCACCCGGCTTGCCGAAAGTGGCGAGGAAGAAATCGTAGTATTCGCCGGGCTTGCGGTCCAGAGCGGCCGGCACATTGAGCTGGGCCGGTTCTTCGTCCAACGGATCGTCGGGCAGAAAGCGCTGAGCGCCGGCGCCTCCGGCGGCGGCTGCTGCGAGCGCAAGCAGTATGGCTATCTTTCGCATGGAATCACCCCCGCTCCTAGCGGCTCCCGGCGATGGCGGTTTCCCGTGTGCGCTGGGGAGGAGGGACGCCGAACTTCAGCCAGACCTGGACGCCTTCATGGCTGAAGCCGGTGTCAATCCGGAGAAACGTACGGTTACGGGAGTTGAACCGAAAACCGAAACCAACGGATGTTTCGAGATTGTGAAAATTCAATTGGGACCGCTTGGATGTGACCTTCCCGGCGTCGATGAAGAGCGCCATATCGAGGCCGGAGAACGCCTCCCACCGGTACTCGGCGTTCACCACCAGGAGGTTGTCGTCATAGAAACGGTAGGGCCGGAACCCCCGGAGGTCATCCGAGCCGCCAAGGGTCGGTTGCAGGTAGAACGGCACAAGGTTGGAACCATTCGGGAAGGAGAGAGTAGTAGCCCCATGGAGGGCGATCACCCGGCGCCGGTTGAAGAATGGAAAATACTGCCGGGCCTCGAGTTCGACCTGGCGGAAGTTGTAGCGCCCGATGTTGCGATCGGAGTAATACAAGAACCTTCCTGCGTACATGCCTCCGCTTCGCGGGCCGATCGGGTCGTCGCGGTAGTCAACTCGAGCGAACGCTCCGCTCCGGATGTAATTCGTCTGCGCATGCAAGCCGGGCGTTGTGTCTTCGGTATAGAGGTCTTCCGTAAGGGCTACATCGCCGCGGTTGCCCTTGCCGACGTTCACCCCAAGGTAGCCGGCGGTTGCCCCGAAGTATAGCCAGCGAATGGGATTCAACCCGCCGGTCAGGTCGTACCGGTTCTCCTCCAGGCGGAAGTGCGAGCGGCCGCCTTTCGAGGAGTCAGGGCCCCTGCCATAGTAATCGATCCGCGGGTAGTTCCCGGCATTGCCGACGAAATCGAGAAACACCCTGCGGTTCGCGATCTTCGGCGCTGTCACTTGAAGGTCCGCGAAGTACGCGCCGGCGAACGATCCTGCCGCCGAAGCGCGAAATACGATCCGGCCCTCGGCCAGGCCGTGCCGCGTATACTGCGGGCCCAAAGCGAAACCCTGACCGGTGGGTAAGCCGCCAAAACGCAGACCGATTCCGCGGATTCCCTGGGTCAGGCTTTCCATGACGAACTCCGAGATTCCGGTGACCCGGACGTCAGTCGAGTCTCTTTCGTCCGGAACCAGGACGGCTTGCTTTGCGAACCGGTCAGACAGGATCCGGCCTCGGCGGGTGACCGGGTCTTCGGCCAAAGCGGGAAGTGCCAAAGTGAACAGAAGACTCGCTGTCAGCAATCGAGCCGCCTTCGAAGCCCGCCTGCCGCCGGAGGGCGATACCCTCGTCGCGTCCACTGCCCCACTCCTTTCATCCCAGCCATGGCCCCTCGGGACGAAGTGACCTACTTCACGAGACAGTGAAGGATCTTCCGCGGGCGCCTACCGCCGCCCCACCTTTCAGATAGCACCATCGGAAATATTTAGCAAGAGTTTTTTCTCGTCATGCTCGTCATGCCATCAATCCCGGCCTGCGCAGCCCCTTTTAACGCCTTCACAATGTTTGTAACCATCCGTTTTTCGGAGCAGCGGCGGAGATCTTCGCGCCCGAGCGCTTTCCGATCCGGTATTTCGAGTGCATCAGGGCGGCGCAAATCCGCCCGGAGTCCACTAAAGCCAACCCGGATCCGGCCGAATAAAGAAGTGTGGAACTGTGCGTCGGGGGTGTTATCGGCGATCACGAGGTCCTGGGCCTGATCGGAAGGGGCGGCTCGGGAACCGTCTACAAAGCCCGCCATCGTCTGACCGGCCGCATCGAGGCGGTTAAGGTCCTGCACCCGGCAGCGGCCGAAAATGGCGAGCACGCCGAGCGGTTTCTCCGCGAGATACGCCTCCAGGCCAGTCTGCAACACCCGAACATCGCCTCGGTTTTCAACGCGCAGCACGTCGAAGGGCGGCTGGTGATGGTGATGGAGTACGTGGAGGGCGCCAGCTTGCGCGGGCTGATCGAGGCCGGGCCGCTCCCTCCGGAGCTTGCCACCCGCATCGCCATCCAAGCGCTCAACGCCCTGGACCACGCCCACGGGCACGGGCTGATCCATCGGGACATCAAGCCCGAGAACATGCTGATCACTCCCGACGGCGAGGTGAAGCTGACCGACTTCGGTCTGGCGAAGATGGTCCATACGATCGATCCGACGCACACGATGGCGCCGGTCGGCACCATGCTGTACGTTTCACCGGAACAGATCCGGGCGTCGAAGGCGATCGACGGGCGGGCGGACATTTACTCGACGGGAGCGGTCCTGTACGAGATGGTGACGGGCCGGCCGCCCTTTCCGGGCGACAGCTTCTACGAACTGATGAAGGGCCACGTGGAGCGCGCTCCCGCGCCGCCGAGCGAGGTGCATCCGGCCGTCTCCAGGAACTTGAGCGACATGATTCTCCGTGCGCTCGAGAAACTGCCGGAGCGGCGTTTCGCGACGGCGGCCGATTTCCGCGCAGCTCTCGAAGGTTGCGAGCGGGGCGCCAACGTTCCGGCGGGCGGGCGGATCCGGCGCCGCTCGTTCCTGCGCCGCCGGCCATTCTCCGCGGCGGCCGCCTTGGCCTTCGCCGCCGCCCTCAGCGCCTCGATCGCGATGTGGTGGCCTTGGCCGGGCCAGCCGGTCGAGGCAATCACGCCGCCGCCGATCGCGGCGCCGCGTC
This sequence comes from uncultured Solibacteraceae bacterium, assembly GCA_964425895.1. Classification (GTDB taxonomy): domain Bacteria; phylum Acidobacteriota; class Terriglobia; order Bryobacterales; family Bryobacteraceae; genus CAYRPT01. Next base: position 6,920 of record CAYRPT010000111.1, read on the forward strand.
CCCCCGATGCGGCCTATAACCGGACCCCGGAGTTCAAGAAGGCGCTCTCCGGGCGTCCTGCTCCGTTGCCCAAGAAGCCTCAGCCGCCGAAGATCGCGGCCGTCCGGACTCCGCTTCCGGCGAGCCCGGAGGCGCTTCCACCCCCGCGTGAGGAAGAAGAGCCCCGAATCAGTGCGGGGCCCCCGGCGATGCCGTGGAGCCCGCCCAACCCGATCGCGTCGCCGTTGCCCGACGCCCCGGTGGCGGCGCGTCCCGAACTCGAGCTGGCGCGCCGCCTGACGGCCGGCGGCGAGGCCCGCCGCGTGACGCTCGGGCCGGGCGGACGGCGGGTGGCGGTGCTGTATCCCCGTGAGGTGGTGGTGTGGAACGTCGGCGGCGGCGCGGCCGCCTTGCGCACAGGAGATTCGCCGGAAGCGCTCTCCGTGGCGGCGTTCGACCCTGCCGAGGAACGCCTCTTCGTCGGGGACGTCAACGGGACAGTGCGCGTTTGGGATGTGCAAGATGAACGGGAGGTCGCCGCGTTGGGTCACGAGGCGCCGGTCGTCTCACTGGCTGTGTCCGAGAAGACCGACACGTTGATCGTTGGCCTCAAAGACAAGAGCATCCATTTCTGGAAGCGGGCCGGGGAGGGGCGGCGGTTCCAGCGGAGCGGCCGCACACTGCGCGGCGGAGCCGGCTGGCCCCAGGCGCTGGTGGTGGGCGGCGCCGTGCAACGCCACGTGGCGGCTGAGGAAGGCGCCGTTCCGATACGGCCGCCGGCCGAGACCCACGTAAAACGCATCGACGCTCTGGCGGCGGGCGCCGTCGACCTGGCATTGAGTCCGGACGGAACGCTCATGGCGGCAGCGTCCGCGGGCGGGGCTGGCCTGTGGCACGTCGCAACGCGGCGCCGTATCGCGGTGGTTTCTTCGGGATCCGCACATCATGACGTGACCTTCTCGGCCGGCCGCCGAGGCCTCCTGGCCGCTGGTGGGGGTCGCGCGCTGCGGTTATGGGACCTCGTTTCGGGCGCGCCGATTGTAGAGGCCGTGACCGGCGCCGAGGTCACCGACGTCAGCGTCAGCCGCGATGCGGCTCAGGTGGCCGCCCTGGACCGGGCCGGCGACGTCTCCGTCTGGCGGCTGAACGAGGCGGCGCGGCAGGCGATTACAGAACCTTTTACTCGCGAGCAATTGACTTCTTTGCTCGAGAAGCAACCGGAACCTGAGCCCCGGCGGCGTGGCGTGTTCGAGCGGCTGACGAACATGTTGCAGTAGATTCTGGCCCGCAAGATCTGAGAATTGGTCGCTCAAACTCAACACGTGTGAGGGTGATCTTCGTAGTGCGCAAGCCCTCAGCGTTCAGCGCTCAGCCATCAGCTTTTGCGGTCGCTTGATGGCTGAGTGCGATGTCGGTAGCTTGACTTGGTGGCAGTCAGCGGGCCGTTATGCGGCGATCGGCACCATCGAGGCGAAGCGCATGCTGACCGCGCTCATTCAAGAGCTGAACGGCTGCTGACCGCTAATCGCTGAAAGCTCCCGTCCTCAAGATTTCAAGTATCCTTGGCTATACCTTGGCACACAAGGGATGTTTCCTCCGGCGCGCCCGGCAGCCCAGGGCTTCTCCTTCGCCAGGAAGTATTGTAGAGTTTCCTGTATGAATCGACGCAAGTTTCTGGCCGCCGGCGGAGCGGGGTTGGTCTCGCCCGGCATGGCGGCGGAGCCCGGAAAGACCTCTATTCTGGATCTCAGCTACATCCAGATGCGCAACAGCAAGGATGAGCAGGCCCGCACGACACAGGAGTTTGTCGAGAAGACGGTGGCGCCGGCCCTGCGGAAAGCGGGGGCGGGTCCCGTTGGGATCTTCACCAACGTGATCGGTCCGGATAGTCCCCGCATCATGGTGCTGACCAGCTACCGGAGCCTCGCCGACATGGACATCGTGCGCGCGAAGCTGCGAGGCGACGAAGAATTGAGGAAGGCCGCGGAGGCCTACTACGGGCGCCCGAGCCTCGTCTACCAGCGAATCGAACGATCGCTGCTCGAAGGCTTCGAGACGGTGCCTGGAATCGAGGTGCCGCCGGCCGGGGAGGGGCGATCCGGCCGGGTTTTCGAGCTGCGCGTTTATGAATCGGATAACGCCGCCACGCTCGCGCGCAAAGTCGGGATGTTCAACCAGGGCGAGATCGCGATCTTCCGGCGCCTGAACATGCGGCCGGTGTTCTTTGGCACAACGCTCGTGGGCCCGCGGATGCCGAATCTCGCCTACATGCTGGCGTTCGACAGCCTGGCCGCGCGCGAAAAGGCCTGGTCGGCCTTTGGCGCCGATCCGGAATGGCAGAAGATGCGCAAGCTGCCCGGGCTGGCGGATAGCGAGGTGGTTTCCAACATCAGCAACTCCATTTTCCGGGCGATGCCGGG